>JAVEWL010000027.1:0-19199 GCA_034004565.1 FCB group bacterium
CGGTAAAGGCCCTCTAAGACTAGACTCAAGTTACATATGAGTCTCGCCTCATCGACACAACCTGTCGCTGGCTTTATCGGGTACTCGCCACGAAACGTGTCATAATGCTCTATAACACGCCGAGGACTTATATCTTGGTGCCGAGGCGCGTCTGTCGCGATGCCGCACAATATGAAAGAATTGAGCGCCTTGCCAGAGGATTGGTTAAGAATTAGGTTTTTCTGAGAATAGGTTACGAGAACGCGGGAGAGAAAAAATGAAACTGGGCCTGTTGACCGCAATGTTTAGTGCGAAGCCCCTGAAGGAAGTGCTGGATATCATCCGGCCTTTGGGGATGCAGACGGTGGAGTTGGGCGCGGCGAATTATCCCGGCAACGCGCACTGCAACACGCCGGAACTCTTGAAATCGAAGCCGAAGCGCAACGAGTTGCTCGCGATGCTCAAAGGCGAAGGGCTCGAGATCAGCGCCCTGAGCTGCCACGGCAACGTGCTGCATCCCGACAAGGCCAAGGCGAAGGCCTTTATCGAAGGCCAGACCAACACGATCAAGCTCGCCGGCCTCCTGGGCGTGAAGGTCGTAAACGACTTCTCGGGCTGCCCCGGCTCGGACGAAAAGTCGTCGCAGCCGAACTGGGTCACCTGCGCCTGGCCGCCCGACTTCCTCGACGTGCTGAATTGGCAGTGGGAGAAGAAGGTCATCCCCTTCTGGACCAAGCAGGCGAAGTTCGCCGCCGACAACGGCGTGAAGATTGGCTTCGAGATGCACCCCGGCTTCGTGGCCTATAACCCCGAAACCCTGCTCAAGCTGCGCAACGCCTGCGGCAAGAACCTCGGCGCCAACTTTGACCCCAGCCACCTGTTCTGGCAGGGCATCGAGCCGGTCAACGCGGTGCGCGCGTTGCAGGGCGCGATCTTCCACGTCCACGCCAAGGACTCGAAGGTCTACACGCAGAACTCGACCGTCAACGGCGTCCTCGACACCAAGCATTACGGCGACGAAGCCAAGCGCGCGTGGATCTTCCGCACCTGCGGCTACGGCCACGACCAGGCCTGGTGGAACGACTTCTTCTCGACCCTGCGCATGGTCGGCTACGACGGCGCCGTCAGCATCGAGCATGAAGACAGCCTCATGTCCGCGC
Source organism: FCB group bacterium (assembly GCA_034004565.1). Taxonomy (GTDB): domain Bacteria; phylum Hydrogenedentota; class Hydrogenedentia; order Hydrogenedentales; family SLHB01; genus JAVEWL01. Next base: position 1,140 of record JAVEWL010000027.1, read on the forward strand.
AGGAAGGCCTCACGAAGGCCGTCGCCTTCCTCAAGAACTCCGTTATCTTCGAAAAGAAAGGCGCCATCACCTGGGCGTAACGCGTAGGTTATGAAGCAAGCGGCGCGAGAACCGATCCGGCTCTCGCGCCGCTTTTTCTTTAGGGTCCAGGGTCCAGGGTTTAGGGTCTGGAAGGCGATCCTCGCCCCCAGACCCTAAACCCTGGACCCTAGACCCTGCTCCTTAAATCTCCACCGTCTTGAACTGCGGCAGGTACGGCTTGTTCTTCTTCAGCATTTCACGAACCATCTTCTTGATCTCCGCCAGCGACAGCACCGCCGCGCACAGCGGGTCGTAGGCGCAGGCGTAGTAGACGAGGTCGGGGTTGCCGGTGAGGGCCGCCTCGACGGCCATCTCTTCCACCGCCACGCTGACGTTGTTGAGCGCCGCGCATTGCGGGGGGAGCGCGCCGACATGCACGGCGTTGAGTCCGCGTTTGTCGGCGTAGACCGGCACCTCGACGCACACGTCATTCGGCAAGTTGGTAATCAGGCCTGTATTGGGAACGTTGCCGTGGAATCGGAAGGGATCGCCGCCGAGCCTGGCGTTGATGATGTAGGCCGCATATTCCTCGCCACGCTTGAGGTCGAACGGCGCGCCCTTGGCGAACCATTCGCGAATCTCGTTCTTCCAGTTCTTGTCGCGCTGCCGGTATTCGTTCAGGATGTAGGCGTATTCACCGGGATTCCAGTTGGTGCCGTGCGTGCAGTATTTCTCGATCAGGTCCGGGCGCTTGCGGAACCACCAGTTGTATTCGCTGTTGTGTCCGCTCGACTCGGTGACGTAATACCCCAGTTGCAGGAACATCTCGTTGCGCACCTGCTCGGCGTTGAGGACCTTTTTCTTCTTCATCGCCTCGCGGATGAGCGGGTAGGCATCCTTGCCGTTCCACTTGAACTCGGTGTACCAGGCCTGGTGGTTGATGCCCGCGCAGATGTAGGTAATCTCGTTCATCGGCGCGCCGATCCACTCGGCCAGCATGCCCGCCGTTCCCTGCACGCTGTGGCACAGGCCCGTGAGTTGAATGCTCGTCTCGCGCTGCATCGCGCGGCACAACATCGCCATCGGGTTCGTGTAATTGAGCATGAGCGCGTTCGGACAATAACGCTCCATATCCTTCGCGATGCCGACCATCACCGGGATCGTCCGCAACGCGCGGAACAAGCCGCTCACGCTGCGCGTGTCGCCGATGTTCGTGTCGATGCCGTACTTCTTCGGAATCTCGATGTCGTGCCGCCAGATATCCACGCCGCCGTTGAGGATGGTGACGCACACCGCATCCGCGCCCTTCAGCGCTTCCTTGCGGTCCAGCGTGGCAATGACCTTCGCGGGATACTTGCCGTGATCGATGATCGATTGAATCGCCCGATGCGCGAATGCCAGCCGTTCCTTGTCGATGTCCATGAGCGCGATGGTGGCGTTCTGGAGCAAGGGGAACGTCATCAGATCCCGGACCAGTCCGCGCGTGAAACCCAAGCTGCCCGCCCCGATAAATGCCACTTTCGCCATGCGATTGCTCCCTGATGTAACCCCGAATTCCAATTCGGGGTCTTCTGTTTTTGTCTTTAATGCCCCGAATAGGAATTCGGGGTTACATTATCCGCCTGCGCCGCCCACCACTGCGTGCACCAGTCCACGCCCTTCTGGATGCCTTCGCGCAGCGGTGTTTTGGGCTCGTAGCCCAGCAGCGTGCGTGCCTTGGCAATATCCGCCACGTAATGCGTCACCTCGCCCACGTGCGACGGCTCGACCCGGATATCCGGCTCGACCCCCAGCGCCTCGCCCACGTACTGCGCCATCGTGATAAGCGTGTTGCCCTCGCCGCAGGCCAGGTTGATGGTCTCGCCTTTGCTCCGGCCGCTCAGCAGCAGGTCGATGCCCCGCCGCACGCCGTCCACGCAGTCGTCCACGTAGGTGAAGTCGAGCGTCTTGTCGCGCCCGAAGACCGTCACCTGCTCGCCGCTGCTGATCTTCCGGATGAACAGGGGAATTACCCGCTCCATCCGCTCGATGTCGTTGTCGTAGCGCCCGTACACGTTGCTGAAGCGAAACACGACGTAGGGCAGCTTGTAGCACTGCGCATTCGAGTACACCAGCGCCTCGCCGGCAATCTTGCTGGCGGAGTAGGGACTTTCCGTGAACGCAAAGTTGGCGTGAGCCTCCTCGGTGATATACCGATGGATATCGCCGTAGACCTCGCGTGAGCTGCTGAAAATAATCGGCACGCGATTCTGACGGCAGAATTCCAGAACATTGAACGTCATGCAGATGTTGCGCAACGCGCGGTCCGGACGCTGCACCAGCTCGTGCACCTTCGCGTGCGCGGCGAGATGCACCACCACATCGAGGTTATCCGGATACTTCGCGCAACCAATGCCGCCGTCGAAGTCCGCATGCGGCGCGCTGAGGTCCTGCAACAACGTCGTCACGTTCTCGGTCCACGTATTGGGCCGGATGTCCACCCCGAAAACGAAGTGCCCCTCCTGCTGCAGACGCAACGCCAGGTTGGTGCCTATCTGACCGCTCGATCCGGTAATCAATACGCGCATGCTGCCGCTACCCCCCGTAAGCGCTCGAAATCAGGAAACCGAAGTCTTCGGACGCACCTCTTCCACGATCTTCATCAGCCGGCGCCCGTACTCCGTGTACGACGCATACAAATCATCCGCGCTCGCGGCCTTCTGGCCCGTGTGAATTATCGCCGACAGGTGCGGCTCGATCGAGAGCCCACCGGCATAGCCCTTGCCCAGCAGATCGCGCAGAATATCGACCACGCGCCCGTCGCCCTCGCCGCAGAACGTGTAGTGGTCTTCGCCGTTCACCTTGCGCGCGTCCTTGATGTGGACGTACTCGATGTGCGGGTAGACGGCCGTGTAATACTCCCAGGCATCCTGCCCGTACGTCACCGGGTTGCCGGTGTCGAACACCACGCGCAACGCCGGGCTGTCAATCGCTTCGAGCAAGTGGTTGCTGTTCGCCGCCGACTGTCCGCCCCAGCCGCTGCAATTCTCGTGGCACAGAATCACGCCGCCGTCTTCCGCCATCTTTGCCAGCACCTTCATGCGCCGGATGGCCTCATCGCGCCACGCCTCGTCCGGCAGTGGGTTATCCTTGTCGTTCGGATAGCTCATCACGCGGATGTACTTCGTGCCGAAGCGGTGCATGCGCGGGATCGCCCGCGCCAGATCTTCGACGTCGACGTTCTCGTCGCAGGTGATTGGCCGGGCCCAGTTCGCGATCGCGCTCGAGAAGCACGATACCTTCAACCCCGCGTCCGTAACCTTCCCATAGACCGCATCGAAATCCGCATCCGGCAGCATCGTCAGGTTCGTGCCGTCCACCATCCGCAGTTCGAGATACTCCCATCCCAACTCCAGGTGAGCCCGAATCTGCGTATCGATCGACTGTCCCGCCTCGTCTGAAATCCCGCTGAAAAACATCTGCCACCTCCGGTGATTTTCGATTTTCGATTTTAGATTTCACGAAGTGCTGCCACCGAGCGCCTCGGCATCCTGTTCTCAAAATCCAAAAATCGAAAATCTAAAATTGCAAGGTTTAGTTTCTAACCAACTGATTCTCAATCTCGTCCCGCTTGTCTTTGCCCGCCAGCGCCTCGATGATCGCCAGCCCAAAATCGATCGCCGTCCCCGGACCGCGCGACGTGATAATCTTGCCGTCCTTCACGACCTTGTCCGACTTGTAGGTCGTGTCCGGGAGGCTCATCTGATCAAGGCAGCCCGGATAGCTCGTCGCCTGCTTGCCCTTGAGCAAACCTGCATTCGCCAGCACCACCGGTGCCGCGCAAATGGCCCCCACGAACTTGTCGCTGTCGGCCATCTTCTTCAATATCTCGTGGATCCGCGCGTCCCGGTTGAGGTTGTCCGTGCCGATATTGCCGCCGGGCAGCACCACCATGTCGAATTCCCTTTGCAGGGCCTCGTCGAGGGTCGCGTCCGGAACCACGCGTACGCCGCGGCTGGCCAGGACCGGCCCCGCTTCGAGCCCCGCCGCCACGACATCGAACCCTGCCCGGCGCAGGATATCGATAATCGTCACCGCTTCCATTTCCTCAAAGCCTTCTGCAAGCGGAACCAATACGCTAGTCATGGCAAAGCCCTCCATCGCGCAAGTCTAATCGCCCCGCCCGAAACAGTCAATTCGCCCCAAACTTTGTGGCACCCCCAAGCCGGCTCCATGGCCTGGGGGTGTGCTTTTTCGACAGGATTGAGAGGGAGCAAGTTCACCACAAAGGCTCAAAGACTCAAAGAACTGCCTTCCTTTCCTCCCATCCTTCCCATACCTCCCATGACTCCCATAACTCCCATGGGAAGTATGGGAATCATGGGAGGTATGGGAGCCATGGGAGCTATGAGAAGTTCCTCATCTTGCCAATCCTGTAAATCCCGTCAAAAGCTCTTGCTGTTCTTCGTAGTTCTTTGTGTATTCGTGCCTTTGTGGTGATCTTTCCTCTGCCCTTGACAAACCGCGCACTTTGTATTAAAGTCTTAATACAATCGCTCAGGCGAAGGAGGTGCGGCGTGCGAATACACGTGTCCCCCGATAACGGCGTTCCCATCTACATGCAGATCGTCAGCCAGCTCAAATACCTGGTGGCGTCGGGGCGGCTTTCCCCCTCGGACGAACTCCCCCCCATCCGCACCCTCGCCGAGCAACTCCTGATCAATCCCAACACCGTCGCCCGCGCCTATCGCGAACTCGAGCAGGCCGGCATTCTCATCTCCAAGCGCGGCTCCGGCACCTTCGTCTCCGACGGCGGTTCGCCGCTCGCCCGCCGCGAGCGCATGCGCATCGTCTCCGAGCGCGTGGACGCCCTGCTCGCCGAAGCGCACCAGCTCGGCATCGACACCGACGAACTAATTCAAGTGATCCGCAAACGCGATGCGAACATGAAGCCCGGGCCAGAGGAGCGGAACAGCCATGACTGACACCACACCAGACGCCGCGATGGAGATGGAGCAAGCCGACTGCCCCGTGGTGGTTCGAAACCTGTTGCGCACCTTCGGCAAGAAGACTGCCCTGGACCGCGTCAACCTCAGCGTGCCCAAGGGCGCGGTGTTCGGCCTCGTGGGCGAGAACGGCGCGGGCAAGACCACCCTTATCCGCCATCTGCTGGGCCTGCTGCGTCCGGAATCCGGCCGCGTCCGCATTTTCGACATGGATCCCGTCGAAGTCCCGGAACGCGTCCTCGCGCGCATCGGCTATCTCTCCGAGGACCGCGATCTCCCCAATTGGGCGCGGATCAGCGAGTTGATGCGTTTCACGTCCTCGTTCTATCCCACCTGGGACCCCGTCTACGCGGAAGAGTTGCGCGAGATGCTCCAACTCGACCCCGACGCCCGCGTGCGCAACCTCAGCCGGGGCGAGCGCGCCAAGGCCGGGCTCCTGATCGCCCTGGCCTATCGCCCCGAACTCCTGATCCTCGACGAACCCTCGGCCGGCCTCGACGCCCTCGTGCGGCGCCACATTCTCGCGGCCATCATCCGCACCGTCGCCGACGAAGGCCGCACCGTCATCTTCTCGTCGCACCTCCTGGACGAGGTCGAACGCGTCGCCGACCGCATCGCCATGATCGATCACGGCCGCATCATCCTCTCGGGCCCGCTCGACGAGGTAAAGGCCCAGCACCGCCTCCTGACCCTGCAATTCGCGGAACCCCGCAAGCAGCTCGACCTGCCCGGCGCACTCTTCTGCGAAGGCACCGGCCGCGACTGGTCGGTCGTGAGCAACGGCCGCCTCGAAGAACTCCGCGCCGCACTGGTCGAGCTTCACGCCGAGGTGGTCGAAGAACGCGATCCGTCCCTCGAAGAAGTGTTCCTGGCCCGCGTACGCACCACGCAGCACCCATAGGAGGCCGCCATGTCCACCCAGGCAATCGCGCAACTGAAATCCCGCCGCCTCTCGCCCTTCGCGACGCTCCTGTGGGAAGAGTGGCGCCAGACCCGCTTGCCGTTGCTGGCCGGCACCGCCCTGACGACATTTATCCTTCTAAGTATTGCTATCCCGCTCTGGCGAAATCCCGCGGAGCTCCACGACGAGGATAGTACGGTCACCGGCATCCTGAGCCTGCTTTTCTGCTGGCAAGCGGCCGTCCTGCTGTTCTCGGGGTACGGGCGCAACGACATGACCATGCAGTTCCCGCGACGCCTTTTTGCTCTGCCAGTGCCCAGCGCGGCTCTGGCCCTGACCCGGCTGCTCTACGGGATTGCGGTGGTCGCGGTGACCTTCGGCGCATTGGGGTGGTTGCTGGCGCAGTCGCACGAGGTATTTCGGCCGGGCTTTTGGTACGCCCTCATAGCCGTCCCTACACTTGTGTACATTGAAGGCCTCGCATGGTACCTGGGGAAACGCCCCCTCCTGGCCGCGGGACTCGGTCTTTTGCTTTACCTTCCGCTCCTCGGTTTGTGCAAAGGTGTAATGGAGAACCTGCCCGGCCCCCCGCTGGCCGCCGCGTTGCTCGTTTCGACGCCGGTAATCGCGCTCTTCACCGCGCTGGCGCTCTATGCCGTGCGAACGCAACGGCACGGTGGAGGAAATCGAATCACGACCCGGCGCTCCATTGCTAATGCCCAATCGGATGCTAATGCCGCCCCGCAGGCGCCCGAGCGCGCGCTGTTCGGCTACGAATGGCGCCGGCGCGGCCGGTGGGTTCCGGCGTTCGGACTCCTGAGCGCCTTCCTGCTGATGATGCTATTCAGCGGTGTCACGTTGAGTGCGATGGCAAGTTACTTCGCCCTGTTGGTCGGCTGCTTATCGGGACTTTTCGCGGCGGGCTTGTTTCAGTTCCTTGTCTCCGAGCGTGAACGGGTTTCAGGACTCCAGCGGTTTCTCATGACCAGGCCGGCCTCGACACGCAATTTGGGCATCGCGCGGCTACGGGCCCTCGGCACGGGTTACAGCATTACATTCGTCGTTCTGTGCCTCTTGATGCTGGGTGCGCTGCACGTAATCTTCCCCCACAGCGGGACGCGCACCATAATGCTTCGTACGATTTTCTCCCCCATACAATTCGTCGAAGACCGGATGGACGAGGTTCACAAACCATCTGTTCCCGCGAAAGAGGCGGGCGACAAGCGGGCGCCCGCAGCAATTTCGCCCGGCCGCGAACCGCTTACCCCGGCCACACGTGATGTTGAAGTGCTCGTCAAATACGAGTCGGTCTCATGGGGTCTCGTAAAGGTGCTGACCTCCCTCGCATTCTTCTTCCTCTTGGGATGGCTTTGCCTGACGCAGCCGCTCACCACGCTCTTTGTCTTCTATGTGGTCGCCGTGCTGGCAAACAGTCTCGACGGGAAGGCGGGATGGGAGTCGGACTGGGGGTATACGGGCTTCAGCGCAATCGTGTCCGCAGCCATCCTGGGGCTGACCGTTACGCACCTGCGCCGGGCGTTTCGGCGCGGCCTGCTGTCGCGTCGCGCGCTATACACGGTGCTGGTAGCGTGGTTTGCCTTGGCCTATGCCGCCGTGTACCTGTGTGTGCGCGCAGGCGGCACACCCCGGGAGGTGCTGGGACTTCAGTCTTCCCTCGTAGCGTTCGCGTTGGTGCTGGCGGCATTCGCGCTGCCATTCTGGCCTTTCGCCACAATCCCGCTGTCCATTTACCGCCATCGCCACCAATGAGAAGCGAGAGGTTGACTAAGAACGCCCACTCACCCTTGTGAAACCCTCTCCTCCGATGGAGGAGAGGGGCTGGCGTTTGGCCTTTTTCGGCTGAGAGGCAGGGCAATTTCTTCTTCCCCGAAGGGAAAGAGGACATGGCCCCGCATCCCAGCCGAAAAAGGCCAAACGCCAGGGACATGCCACTTCCAAAGAAGTTTGGAGGTGGCATGTCCGTAAGAGGTATGTGTAAGTCCCGAATGCAGGCCAGTCCGTTTAGCCGGCTACGGCTGAATCACCGGAAAGTGCTCGCTCGCAGACTCTCGGAAGGCTCATCTGCTTTAGCGCGATTTCCGCTGTTCCAGCCACTTCGACAGCGAGGTCTGGCTCTCCGCGGAGGGGCCGCCGACGAGCAAGCCCTCGACACTGATGTCTTCATCCAGATCAGGCCAATGGATGCCCGAGCCGTTGCCGATGAGCCGATACGTGGCTCGCTCAGCCGCAGTGCCGTGCAGCAGACGGGGGTACCATGCCAACGGTACGCATATGGTTCGCGCATCCGCCAAATCAACGATCAAGGTATCGTCGGTCACCTTGACAGACCGCGCGAATGGAACCTCGATCTCAACCTTGGAAATACTCATTCCAGGCCTCCAATAGTGCTTGCTGTTGATCGACAACGATGCTTTGAATCCGGCCGATCTCCGTCCTGCTGAAGCCTCCGCTGCTGTGTAGTCTGACCGGTTGCAGCCAGAGTTTCGCCACCTTGTCGTCGCACTCCACATGAACGTGTGGCGGTTCATTCCTGTCGCTCGCGTAGAAGAAGAACCGGAACGGCCCAACCCTCAGAACCGTGGGCATCTGCTTTCAGTCTCCATCGACAGTCCAGCGCCAAGAGTGCGATTAAGGCCGTTCAATCGTACACAGCGTGGATCGATTATAGTTGATGCGAGCCGGATATGGGAAGCGGCCCAACTATACGCCAAGGCGCGAGGGGCGAAACCGAGATCGATAAGACTGAGATGTGGTTTGTGGGTACTACGCGTCATTGCGAGGAGGCGTTCACGCCCATGAAGCAATCCCGGGACGGAATCGCCACCAACTACCTTCTGGACATGCCACCTCCAAACTTGTTTGGGGGTGCCTAAAGAATAAGGTGAAGACTCGAATCATCGCTTCAGACTTTAAGCACCCCCAAACAAGTTTGGAGGTGGCATGTCCAGAAGGTAGTTGGTGGCGATTCCGTCCCGGGGTTGCTTCGTCGGCATGGAAGCATCCTCGCAACGACGCGTTTCAGATTGTCCACTCCTAAACCGAAAATGCCGGGACCCGTCTTGTCACCCTGGATCGACTATTACCGGTCTGCTTGCATTATGCAATGCCGCGAAGTCCTCAAGCATGCGAAATGCAAACCCGGCTCTGTTCGTGGTGCAGCTAACCCCTTGCCGCTTGGTCTTTTCGCTATTGGCATCCCAATTGCTCTACCCCGAGCATGAAAAGCCAATTCACATTCGGACTTCGACAGAAGCTCCTGCTCGGTTTCGGCGGGCTGGTAGCGCTGTTGCTGGCGGTCGGACTCTACAGCATCGTACAGGTCTCGACGCTGGGCGATGCCATCGACGTGATCCTGCGTGAGAACTACAAGAGCGTCATCGCCGCGCAGGAGATGAAGGAGTCGCTGGAGCGAATCGACAGCGGGGTTCTGTTCGTCCTCCTCGGCAACGCGGAAACGGGCAACCGCTTCATAGACTCTTATTCCGAGCGCTTCGAGAAGGCCCTCGCCGTCGAACTGAGCAATATCACCCTGCCCGGCGAGCGCGAGACGGCTCAGCGCATCCGGGACCGCTTTAGGCAATATCACGCGCTGTTGGCGACGGTGCGGGATTCGGCGCGGCCGTCGGAGGAGCGGCGGGCGGTGTATTTCGCCCATCTCATGCCGCTGTTTCAGGAGATCAAGCACGACGCCGAAGCAATCCTCCAGATGAACCAGCGGTATATGGAAGAAGCCAACGATGCCGCGCGCCGCCAGGCGGCGTCGGCCCGTCGGCACATGTACCTGTGGCTTCTGGCGGGTGTGGCCGTCGCGGTCGTGTTCATCGTCTTCGCGGGTCGCTGGATTTTGCGTCCCCTGGCCCGGCTGGCCTCTTCGGTCGAGGAAATCCGGAGGGGCAACCTCGACCTCGTCGTCGCAAGCAATTCACGGGACGAAATCGGACGGCTTTCGGAATCATTTAACGCCATGGCGGAAAGCCTGCGCGAGTACCGGCGGTCCGAGCAGGCGAAAATGGTCCGCACCCAGCGCGCCACGCAGGAGGCCTTCAAGAGCCTGCCCGATGCCGTGGCGGTCGTCGATCCCGATGGAACGGTTGAAGTCGCCACCGAGCCCGCGCAAGCGGTATTCGGCCTGAGGCCCGGCGCGATCCTGCGGGACATCGGGGTGGCGTGGATGTCCCGGCTGCACGAGGAAGCGTTGCGCACGCTGCGTCCCGCCGAATCCACCGACGGCAACGCCGTTGTGCAGCAATTCGTGGGCGGCGAGGAACGCTTCTACCGCCCGCGAGCGCTGCCCATCCTCAACCGGGAGGGCGAGGCCACAGGCGCAGTGCTCGTGATGGCCGACGTGACCCAGCTCCGCCAAAGCGACGAGCTCAAGCGGGGCCTGATCTCGACGGTATCGCACCAATTGAAGACGCCGCTCACGTCCATCCGCATGGCCGTCCACCTGCTGCTGGACGAAAAGGTCGGCCCGCTGACGCCCAAGCAGAACGAACTCATCGTGGCCGCGCGCGACGACAGCGAGCGCCTCTTCCACATGGTCGAAGACCTGCTCGACCTCGGGCGCATCCAGTCCGGGCGCGTCCAGATGGAATGCGAGCCCGTTCCGCCCCAGGCCTTGCTTGCCCAGGCCGTCGAGAAGTACCGGGCCGCGGCTCAGAACGTCGGGGTCGAACTGGAGAGCGATGCGCCCGCCGATCTGCCGGAGGTGGCCGTGGACATGACCCGCATCCAGCACGTCTTCGACAACCTGCTTTCAAACGCCCTGAAATACACCGCGCCGGGAGGCCGCGTGACTCTGCGCGCCCGAGCGGACGGCGGCCGCATCCGCTTCGAGGTAAGCGACACGGGCCGGGGCATCCCCGCGGAATACCTCGATCGGGTCTTCGAACAATTCTTCCGCGTGCCGGGCGAAGACCGCGAACCGGGGGCCGGGCTCGGCCTGGCCATCGTGAAAGAGATTATCGAAGCGCACGGAGGCGCCGTGGATGTGGAAAGCCGCGAAGGCGAAGGCAGCACCTTCGGGTTCACGCTGCCCCGCGCGGCCATGGAGAATCACGCAACATGATGGACGTGGCCTATCTATTGGCAATAGCGCTGTTCTTCGGCTTGGCGGTCGCATACGTCCAAGCCCTGGAGAGGATGTAAGCAATGTTTGAAGCGGTAATTGGACTGGTCGCCGTGACCCTCATCGGCTATCTCATCGTTTCGGTCGTTCGACCGGAATGGTTTTAGGAGACGTGGTTTCCATGGACATCTTTGGTTGGATTCAGTTGGCCCTGTACATGCTCGTACTCGCGGCCCTCACGAAGACGCTCGGCCTATACCTGATGCGCGTGCTCGACGGCGACGGAAGGCATTTCCTGGCGCGCGTGTTCGGGCCGCTCGAAGGCGTGCTGTACCGAATGCTCCGTGTCGACCCGAACGCGGAACAGTCGTGGCGCGGATACGCGGTCTCCATGCTTATGTTCAGCGTGGTCTCGTGCGTGTTTACGTACATCATCCTCCGCACGCAACAATGGCTGCCGCTGAATCCACAAAATCTCGGCCCCCTGTCGCAGCACCTCGCGTTCAACACGGCCGTGAGCTTCACCACCAACACCAACTGGCAATCTTATGGCGGCGAATCGACCCTGTCCTACTTCGCGCAAATGGTGGGACTTACTCTGCACAACTTCGTATCGGCGGCCGTGGGCATCGCGATCGCCGCGGCGCTCGTGCGCGGAATCGCGCGGCATTCGGCGGCGACCATCGGCAACTTCTGGACCGATCTCGTGCGCATCAACCTGTACGTGCTGCTGCCAATCTGCTTCGGGTACGCGCTATTCCTGGTGTCGCAGGGAATGATCCAGAACTTCCAGCCCTACCTTCAGGCGGGTGACGCGCAAACCATCGCGCAAGGCCCGATGGCCTCGCAGGTGGCCATTAAAATGCTCGGCACGAACGGCGGGGGTTTCGTGAACGCGAACGCCTCGCATCCCTACGAAAACCCCACCCCTCTGTCGAACTTTCTCCAGATGCTGAGCATCTTCGCCATTCCCAGCGCGCTCACGTACTACCTCGGGCGCATGGTGAAAAGCCAAGCCCACGGCTGGGCCGTCTGGGGCGCCATGGCGACCCTGTTTCTGCTGGGCGTATTCGTGGCGTGGAATGCGGAAGCGGCCGGAAATCCGCGGATGCATGCCATGGGCGTCGAGGCCACCGGTAACATGGAAGGCAAGGAGGTCCGCTTCGGCGTGTTCAACTCGGCCCTCTTCGCCACCATCACCACCGCGGCCTCCTGCGGCGCGGTGAACTCGATGCACGATTCCTTCACCCCCATCGGCGGCCTCGTGCCTATGCTCAACATGCAGTTGGGCGAGGTCGTGTTCGGAGGCGTCGGCGCGGGGCTTTACGGCATGCTGCTCTTCGTCGTGCTCACGGTTTTCATGGCGGGCCTCATGGTGGGCCGCACCCCCGAATACCTCGGCAAGAAGATCGAAGGGTTCGACGTCAAAGTCTGCGTGCTCGCGCTCGTCGTGCTCATCTTTCCGCTGCTGGGCTTCACGGCCTGGGCCGCCGTATCCGAATGGGGGACAAGCAGCCTCAACAACGCCGGCCCCCACGGCCTGAGCGAAATGCTCTACGCCTTCTCCTCCGGCGTCGGCAACAACGGCAGCGCCTTTGCCGGTTTGAACGCCAATACCCCCATGTGGAACACGGCCCTCGGGCTTGCCATGCTCGCGGGGCGCTTCCTCATGATCCTCCCGCTGCTGGCGCTCGCGGGCAACCTCGCGAAGAAGAAGGTCGTGCCCGCGAGCGGTGGCACCTTCCCGGTAACGGGAGCGACCTTCGCCGGACTGCTGGTGAGCGTCGTGCTCATCGTGGGCGCGCTGACCTATCTGCCCGCGCTTTCGTTGGGACCGATCCTCGAACATTTTCTGATGACGCATTCTAGCGTCGCATTCTGATAGAGGGAGATCCTGTATGCCTGCCCAGAGACATTCGCTCTTGGATCGCGAGATCCTTTCCGGCGCAGCCTTCGATTCGCTCAAGAAGCTGAATCCACTGTCGCTCCTTAAGAACCCCATCATTTTCGTCACCGAAGTGGGCGCGCTCGTCACGACACTTGCCCTCTTCTTCCGCGGACCCGACGAATCGTTCGCATTCGGCATCCAAGTCGCCCTGTGGCTGTGGTTCACGGTCCTGTTCGCCAACTTCGCGGAGGCCATGGCCGAGGGCCGAGGCAAGGCCCAGGCCAAGGCCCTGCGCAAGACCCGCACCATGACCTGGGCCAATCGCCTGCGTCCGCAGGACGGCTCCACGCTCAAGGTTCGCGCCGATGAACTCGTCAAAGGCGACATCGTCGTGGTCGCGGCCGGAGAGATGATTCCGGCGGACGGCGACGTCATCGAAGGCGCCGCTACGGTCGACGAATCCGCCATCACCGGCGAGTCCGCCCCCGTCATCCGCGAAGCGGGCGGCGACCGCAGCGCCGTCACGGGCGGCACGCGCGTCCTCTCGGATGTCATCAAGATCCGCGTGACCTCGAACCCCGGCGAGACCTTCCTCGATCGCATGATTGGCCTCGTCGAAGCCGCGCGCCGTCAAAAGACCCCGAACGAGATCGCTCTGACGATCCTGCTCTCGGCCCTGACGATTATTTTCCTCGTGGCCGTGATGAGCCTGCGCTTCTTCGGAATGTACCTCGAAGTTTCAATCTCGGTGACGGTGCTGGTCGCCCTCCTGGTCTGCCTTATCCCGACGACCATCGGCGGTCTCCTCAGCGCCATCGGCATCGCGGGCATCGACCGGCTCGTCCAGAAGAACGTCCTGGCCATGAGCGGGCGCGCCGCCGAGGCCGCCGGCGACATCGACGTGCTCCTCCTCGACAAGACGGGCACCATCACCCTGGGCGATCGCCACGCCGTCGAATTCGTCCCGGCGCAGGATGTGAATCCCGAGGCCTTGGCCGATGCCGCGCAATTGGCCTCTCTCGCCGACGAAACGCCCGAAGGCCGAAGCATCGTAGTGCTCGCGAAAGAACACGGATTGCGCGGCCGCTCGATCGCAGATCTGCCGCACGCTGAATTCATCGGCTTCTCCGCGCAGACCCGCATGAGCGGCGTTAACCTTGACGGCCTCGATGCTCGAATGATTCGCAAAGGCGCCGCCGACGTGATCCAGAAATGGGTCAAGAAGGATTTCCCCGCGGACATCAAGGGCACCGTATCGGCCATCGCCGCGTCGGGCGGCACCCCGCTCGTCGTGGCCGAGGAAGATCGCGTGCTCGGCGTCGTACACCTCAAGGACATCGTCAAGGGTGGCCTGCAAGACCGCTTCGTGCGCCTGCGCGCCATGGGCATCAAGACCGTCATGATCACCGGCGACAACCGCCTCACCGCCGCCGCCATCGCCAAGGAAGCGGGCGTGGACGACTTCCTTGCGGAAGCACGACCCGAGGACAAGCTCGCCCTCATCCGCCGCGAGCAGACCGACGGACATCTCGTCGCCATGACCGGCGACGGCACCAACGACGCCCCGGCCCTCGCGCAGGCCGACGTCGGCGTCGCCATGAATACCGGCACCCAGGCCGCCAAGGAAGCCGGAAACATGGTTGACCTCGATTCGAACCCCACGAAGCTGATCGAGATCGTCGAAATCGGCAAGCAGATGCTCATCACGCGCGGCGCGCTCACCACCTTCAGCATCGCCAACGACGTGGCCAAGTATTTCGCCATCCTGCCCGCGATGCTGGTCGGCGCCTTTCCGCAGATCGCACCCCTGAACGTCATGGGCCTCGCCTCGCCCGAAAGCGCCATCCTCAGCGCGGTCATCTTCAACGCGCTGGTCATCGTCGCGCTGATTCCATTGGCCCTGAGAGGCGTGAGGTTTCGTCCCTTGCCCGCCGAGGCCCTGCTCCGCCGCAACCTGCTGCTCTACGGCCTGGGCGGCATCGTGGCGCCCTTCGTCGGGATCAAATTCATCGATGTGCTGGTAAGCGTACTGCACTTCGCATAAAGGAACCGTCATGAAGAACATGCTCAAAGAAATCCGCACCGCGCTCGCGGCAACACTCGCCCTGGCCGTCCTGCTGTGCGGCCTCTATCCTGCCGCGGTCTGGGCCACGGCCCAAGTCGCGTTTCCGGGCAAAGCCAACGGCTCGCTCATCGAGCGCGACGGAAAGATCGTCGGCAGCCGCCTCATCGGCCAACCCTTCGCGGCGCCCCACTACTTCCACCCGCGCCCCTCGGCGGCAGGCAGCGGCTACGATGCTGCCGCGTCAAGCGGAAGCAATCTCGGGCCGACCTCGAAGAAACTCCTCGATGCCGTGGCCCAACGAACCGTCGAATACCGGCGGAAAAACGGCTTGCCGTCCGATGCGCGCGTGCCCGCCGACGCCGTCACCGCCTCCGGAAGCGGCCTCGACCCGCACATCAGCCCGCGCAATGCCGAACTTCAAGCCCAGCGCGTCGCCACCGCACGCGGCCTGAAACTCGACGACGTGCGAGCTCTCACCACGCAACATACGCAAGGCCGCGACCTCTTCGTATTCGGCGAACCTCGCGTCAATGTCGTTACCCTCAACCTCGCGCTCGACGAAAGGCACTAGACCCATGACTCTGGACCGCGCCGATAGCTTCCTGCGTCTCATCCGCCGCTCCCAACGCGGACGGCTCAAGGTCTACCTGGGCTACGCCGCCGGCGTCGGCAAAACCTACCAGATGCTCCAGGAAGGCCACCGGCTCGTAAGCGACGGCATCGACGCGGCCGTGGGCTACGTCGAGACCCACGGCCGTGCCGAGACCGCTCGGCTTGTTCAGGGTCTCGATGTCATTTCGCGCCGCCGTCAGGAGTACCGGGGCATCCAGGTCGAGGAGATGGACGTCGACGCTATTCTCGCGCGACACCCCCAAGTCGCCCTCATCGACGAACTGGCCCATACCAACATCCCCGGCAGCCGCAACGAGAAGCGTTACCAGGACGTGCAGGACATCCTCGCCGCGGGCATCCACGTCATCACGACCCTCAACGTCCAGCATCTCGAAAGCCTCTACGACACCGTCGAACACGCCACAGGCGTGAAGGTCCGCGAGCGCATGCCCGACACGGTCCTCGCCGAAGCGGACCAGATCGTCAACGTGGATCTCACAGCCGAAGATCTGCGCCGCCGTCTCCAGGAGGGCAAGGTCTACACGCCCGAGCGCATCGAGACCGCCCTGAACAGCTTCTTCACGCCCTCGAACCTCGGACAGCTTCGCGAACTCACCCTGCGCGAACTGGCCTCCCAACTGGATCTGCGCCGTCGAGTCCCGGACGACGAAACCCTCGCCTCGCCGGATCAGGTAATGGTGTGCCTGAGTTCGCGGGGACCCAACAGCGAAATGCTCCTGCGCTATGCCTCGCGCCTGGCGGGCCGGCTGAACCGCAACTGGTATGCCGTGTACGTGCAGACCTCCTCCGAGGCCCCCACGGTTATCGACGCGACCACACAGCGCGGCCTCGCCGACACCCTGACCCTCGCCAAACAACTGGGCGCGATGGTCTTCACCTACAAGGGCGAAGACATCGTCAAGACGATCCTTCAATTTGCCAAGGAGTACCGAGTCGGCCATATCGTCATCGGACGCCCCGGTCCTCAGTCCTGGTTAAAGCGCCTGGCCGGAAGCGGCAGCGTTGTTGACCGCCTCATCCGGGAGGCCGAAGGCAAAAATGTGGTCGTGCTCGACACCCAGGGAAAGCCCGCCGTTCACGAAACGCCCCGCCCTGAAAACGCGACGCCGGAGACCCCTCCCGCGCAGCCGCAATCCGTTCCGCCCCTCGCCGCCCTTATCACCGAGCCGCACATTGTCGTCTGGGACGCGCCCGCCACCAAAGACCAGGTTATCCCGCGCCTCCTCCAGGCCGTCATGGACGACCTGGGCGTGTGCAATTACCCCGACGCCGTCGTGGCCCTGGAGAAGCGCGAAAAAGACGGTTCCACCTTCTTCAACGAAGGCAGCGCGTTCCCACACGCCCGTCTCGCGTGCCTCAAGAGACCCATTGCCGCCCTCGGCATCACCCGCAAAGGCGTATCCGATGCGGGCACACCCCGGCCCATCGGTCTCGTCTTCCTGACCCTCTCGCCCGCGGACGATCCCCGCATGCAGGTCCAGCTCCTCGCACACGCCGCCCGCGCCGCCCAGGACCACCACCTCGTCCAGGCGTTATTGGATTGCCGGACCGCATACGAAGCCGTAGAGGTGCTGCAAGGGAAAGCTGTATCCGCCCTTCTCAACGAGCGAGGCTGACAAGGCGCAACCCTTCCAAAGGGCTAGCCCGGGTTAAGGAAATATCGAGCACGGACGGAGAGGCAACTTACTGGAACGCGGCACCTGCGGAACAATGAAAAACGGAGAGCGCAGCAGTCCCGCGCTCTCCGTGAATATCTGGCTCCCCGGACCCTACACCCAGCGCACCGCAGGCCGAAACTTCCAATCCGCTGTTTCCGAGTGTGCGCTTCTGCATGCTCATCTTCCTATGCATTAGCTCAGCAACTCCACCTGCGAAACGACCGGCGCGGCCTTCCCCCTGGCAAAGAAGGATCAAAGCAACAATAAAGAAGCGGCAAAGGTCTTTTCATGCCCCTGTTCCGCAGAATTGCACACGGTTATCACGTAGGGGTCCTTGCCGCATGGGTGCCTGAGAAAGGCTTCGGACAGGCGTCCACGATGCCTTGTGCGGCGCAATTGGCGGCGCGGTCAACACAATTGCTGCGCCTTACGAAGGAGAAACAGAATGGCAAGTTGGCGAGAAAGACAAGCGTTACGACTGGTTCTGGACGACCCGTCAAACGGTGCGCGGGAATCCCGGCGTGGATTGAGCGTGCCGGGCCGTCGGAGCGATGAGAGTGATAGCGACGATTACGGTGATCGAATTGGCGAATACCTATCCTTGCACTACAAGGATGCTGCCAATCGCTTTCCGTACGAAGAGGTCGAGGCGATGCTGACCGAGGCGAACCCGGAATCGCTGGATACTTCGCACTCGGACAGGCTGAACGACATTTTAGCGGGCTGGCTTCAAAACGGGCGAGACGGAATTGAAGCGACTCTGTCCGCGCTTTTCAAAGCTGCGGCCGTCGCCGCGCTCGCCCGTGTCGTTAGATCGGAA
>JAVEWL010000566.1:0-3997 GCA_034004565.1 FCB group bacterium
GCCCTATCCTCCGCACGGGCACCTAAATCGTACCATCAGTCCATAAGAATGCGCCAGAGCCCGGGGACGCAGAACTCCTTCTCTGCTTTCTTGACAAGAACTTATCATGGATGTCCCTGCTTTCCGCTCGCTCCTCAACTCACTTGGACGTCGGCTGCAGAATCCGGTAACTCGGAAGCCCGCCAACGACGTCGAAGCGCTCCAGGACTTCCCTGGCGGGTGATTCGCCGGGGAATTCCGCCTGGTACTTGACCTTTACGAAGCCGTCCAGCTTCACCTTGACGTTCGCGTCCTGGAAAGTGGTTTCGTTCATCGTCAGGCAGCTCTTGCACCACGTTGCCCAGAAGTCGACGATAACCGGCTTATTCTCGGCCTTGGCGCGCGCGAGGCCTTCGACAAGCGACGAGGTCCACCCTTCGGAGTCGAGCGATTGCGTGCTCTGCATCACGGCCTGCTTATCGACGAAATAACGGTCGCGGAACAGCGTAAAGGCCTGCCAGCCGTAGTACGCCGCAAAGGCGAGGATGACCACGCCGAACACGTATTTCACGCGGACCATCCACTTGCCCGGCTTGGGCAGGAAGGACAATCCCGCGCCCGCAAACGGCCACGGCAGCGCCATCCCGATGCCCAGCACGAATGGAAGCGACAGTCCCGCCACCACGGAGCCTCCGGCATACAGATCGCGGGAGAGGAGCACGACGGCGATGACCACCGGCGCAACACATGCCCCCGCCAGCAGCGCAATGATGCAGCCCATCGTGAAAGCGAGAAGAAACCCGCTGCGCTTCTCGGCGAGGTTGAGCTTGCCCTGGTAGCGTGAAAAGTCAATGGCGAACAAGTCGAACATGGCCAGGCCGAGCACGACGAAGATCGCGGCAATAATCAGGTTGAACCACGGCGAAGAATTGATCGTGCCGAAGGTGCCTGTGCCCAGCACCACCACGAGACCCAGCGCGCCGTAGACGAGAGCGATGCCGAGGCCGTAGAAGCCGCCCAGGGCGAAGCCGCGCGTCTTCGAGCCCGCACGCGTCCCCGCGCCGATGATGGCCAGGTTGATGGGAATCAGCGGCAATACGCAAGGCGTCAGATTGAGAGCCAGCCCGCCGATTAGTGTTAACAGAATAATCATCCACAGGCTGCGGCCCTCGAACATGCCCAGTTCCGAGGCGCTCTTGCCGGCCTGCACATCACTAACCCAACCGATGAAATCCTCGGCGTTCATGTACCCCGACGCCTTGCCCGCGATGGTGAAATCGTCCGCAAGCTCTTGCCACGCTCCTTCATCGGCGCCGGACTTCGCTTCGGTTGGCTCGGTCGCAGGCGCGACGGGCGCGGTGGGGGTGACTTCTTCGGCTGCGTCGAACGTCATGGCCGCGAAGATTTCGCTGTGCTGCGGCTGCGTCACCTCTCCCGCGGCCACGATCGTTACGGGGATCGATACTTCCGACGTCAGCGGCCGCCAGCAAGCCTCATCGTTGCAGGCCTGCCACTTTAGCGTACCCTTGAGGCTGTATTCGCCCGGGTCCAAGGCTTCTCCGAGTCGAGCCTGCACGCCAATCACATAATTGCCCTGGTAGACCGCCATCGGAGCGGGCGAGAATGCGAAGGTCTGAATCTCCGCCTCCGGATACGCGATCCTGTCGACCGCGATTCCCTCCGTGTTGTTCAGGCTGAGAACCGTGGGAATGAGATACGGATCCAGCGGCTTGTGCGCGTTCATGTGCCAGCCTTCGCTGAGCTTCACGTGCACGCCAAGCTTCGCCGTCTCCCCCGGATGGAAGGCGGAAGCGGCACTCAGCGGTTCCAGCGCAATTTCAGGCCCGCCCTGCCCCTGGGCCGTCGCCACCGGCCCGAACGCCATTGCCACCAACGCGACGATACCGGCAACGAGCCGTGCAAGGTTCATGCTTGTTCCTCCTTCATGCAACGTGTCTTCGAAGCAATGTATGACACCGCACCACGTGTGTCAACCGCCAGTATCCGAGCCATCTTTGTGGCACCCCCAAACTTGTTTGGGGGTGTGGGAAAGGGTTCGATGCAGGAGACACACCCCCAAACAAGTTTTGGGGTGCCACACAGCAATTTCCGGCGGTGGAGACGAGCAACAGAGCTACTTGTCCAGCCCGATGATCAGTGCCTCCACAGTCATCACGGGCGCCTCGCAGGTGTAGTCGCGGCACACATACACGGCGGGCTTTCCATCCACGGGCGTCTTGCCCTCGAACAGCGGCAGCGGGGGAGAGGCATTGGTCTTCAGCGCGACCACCTTGTTCGGCACGAAGCGGCTGTGCAGCGCATTAATGAGCGCGCGCGTTTCCCCGTGGTTCGGATCGCCCGCAATGACCACCTCGCGCGTGGGCCCCAGGAGGAAATCGGTCGCAACGATCATTTTGAGATAGCCCCGCGGCGCGCCCGCCATGTTCTGCTCGTTGATCTCCAGGATCCGTTGCGCGCTGCGCTGGTATTCCTCGTTGGCGCGCAAACGTGCCAGCCTGAGCAGACCCAGCGCGGCCATCGCGTTGCCCGAGGGTTCCGCGCCGTCGTGCATGGACTTGTTGCGTGCAATCAGGTTGGTGTGCTTGCCACCCGTGAAGAAGTAGCCGCCCGCTTCTTCGTCCCAGAATTCCGCATTCATCCGCTTCACAATCTTGTCGGCCTCGTCGAGCCAGCGCGGATCGAAAGTGGCCTCATAGAGGTCAACGAGAGCCACGAGGAAGAATGCGTAGTCGTCAAGGAATCCCGGTATCTGCGCCTTGCCGTTACGAAACGTGTGCAGGAGCCGGTCGCCGTCGCGCATCTGCGTCAGGATGAAATCGGCCGCGCGCGTCGCGGCGCTACGGTAGTCGTCGTTGCCGAAAACCTGATAGCCGCGCGCGAAAGCCGAGATCATCAGGGCGTTCCAGGAAACCAGCACCTTGTCGTCGAGTCCGGGACGCACTCGCCGCTCGCGTACTTCCATCAGCCGCGCGCGCATGCCTTCCATCCGCGCCTCGAGCGCTTCCAGCGGCATCCCCAGGTCCGACGCCACCGCCTCGGGCGGACGGGGCACGTGCAGAATGTTCTGCTTTGCATGGTAAGGCTCGTGCGAGGTGAAGTTCCCCTCCGGCCGCACGTTGTAATACGTGGAGAAGAGGTAGGCGTCCTCGGCACCGAGCAGCGATTCGAGTTCCTCGCGCGTCCAGACGTAGAACTTGCCCTCTTCGCCTTCGCTGTCGGCGTCCTCCGCCGAGTGAAAGCCGCCGGCCGGATCGCGCAGGTCGCGCAACACGTATTCCAGCGTCTCCTTGGCGATGCGCGCGAAGAGCGGATCCTGCGTTACCTGGTACGCTTCCATATACGCCTGCGCCAGTTGCGCATTGTCGTAGAGCATCTTCTCGAAATGGGGCACGAGCCACTGTGCGTCAACCGAGTACCGGTGGAATCCGCCGCCAAGCTGGTCGTAGATGCCGCCGCAGGCCATCTTGCGCAGGGTAAACAGGGCCAGGTCGCGCAGCTTCTCATCCTTGCTGTGGAGCGATTGCCGCAACAGCACCTCGTTGGCCGGCGTGGAAGGAAACTTCGGCGCGGGACCGAAGCCGCCGTACGCCGGATCGTGCGCACGGGCAAGTTCGGACGCGGCCCGCGCGAGCAGGTCATTCGTCAGTTCGTTGCCGCCCTTCGAGGCCGCCTGCATGCTCTGGCGGATATAACCGGTAATCTCCTCCGCGCTGTCGGTGATACGGCTGCGGTTCCCCTCCCACGAGCGAATGATGCTGGCTATGACATTCTTAAAACCGGGGCGGCCGTAATGGTCCTCCGGCGGGAAGTACGTGCCCGCGTAGAAGGGCTTCAGGTCGGGCGTGAGGAACACGCTCATCGGCCAGCCGCCGCTGCCCGTCATGATCTGCACCGCGCTCATGTAAATGTCGTCGATGTCGGGACGTTCCTCGCGGTCCACCTTGATGTTCACGAAATGGCTGTTGAGAAACTCGGCAATTTCCTTGCTCTCGAACGA
>JAVEWL010000567.1:0-3996 GCA_034004565.1 FCB group bacterium
CAATGACGAGAGGATCAGCTTGTTGTCGCCCCAGATGAGCTTGTTGGTCCAACCCTTGATCTGCCGCCCGCGCTCGTCCAGACTGAAGAGCAGCCCCTGGTCATCCTTGCCCTCGCCGTCGGCCTCCGCGCGGGGCTCGTCCACGTGCTCGATGGTCTGGAAAGGCAGAACGATGTTGCACACCTCATTGGTCTTGCCGTTCCAGACGAGCTCGACCTCGCGCTTGTCCTCGAACAGGAGGAATCGATACTTCTCGGGCAGGGGCTTGTCGGCTTCCAGAAAGCGGATAACTTCCTGTTTCTCCGGCTCGGTCAATCGCGGCATGTCGCTTGTTCCTCAAATTCCTCCAAGTCGAGTCACGCTGGTCGGAGGCGGTCTTGAAGTTCATTTGCGTTCTTGGGCGGACGGGTTCCACCCGAAGAAAGTGTTGCGGCGCACGGATGCAACAATCGTACGTAAACAGATAGTCTTGCGAGCGCCGCGCGATGGCCTGGCGGATGGGTACCTGCCACCAGCTTTGCCCCATCGGCCCTGGCGGCTTTATTCTGACCTGGAAACAGAAAAGCCGCAAGGATCTTAAGCCCTTGCGGCCTTCTGCTTTACGACGTGGGCAGAGGCGGACTTGAACCGCCGACACACGGATTTTCAGTCCGTTGCTCTACCAACTGAGCTACCTGCCCTCAGCGGCCGTGTATCTTGGCCTTTGTTCCTTCGTTCGTCAATCCCCCGCCGGGCGGAAAACGCCGCGCCCTTCGGGGCGAGGGCGGGTGAAGCGGGTGAGCAGGTGAAGCAGGTGTTTGGGCCGCTGGGTGCATGTCTGCCGGAAAGGGCCCTCGCACAAGCGGGTCGCGGACAAGGGATTCCCGCTCTCGTGCGTGTGAGAAAGGACTCTCGCACGAGCGGCGAACAAGCGGCAAATTCATCCTTCAGTGTCCCGATTTGCCCCCATTTGCCGACCTGGAGGTCGGCGATCCCGGGAAACGCAACCGTGTACCACTCGCCGCGGCGGGTGCGGAACGAGAGAATCGTGGAAGGCACACACCCGCGGCCGGCGCAAGCCCGCTTCCCGCCACGTTCTACTGCCCGACCTTCTCCTGCTCCGCTGTCTCGGCCGAAGGCCGCGCCACTGCCGGTTTTGACCGTGCCGAACCCCAGCTACGTCCTGTACCCCTTCGGGTGCGATTTGTGCCAGCGCCAGGCTGTCGCGATCGTGTCCCGGATATTCGTGTATTTCGGCTCCCAGCCCAGCGCGGTCTTGATCTTCGTCGGGTCGGCGTAGAGCATCGGCGGGTCGCCGGGACGCCTGGCCGTCTCGACCGCGGGGATCGGGTGGCCGGTGATTTCTCTTGCCGCTTCAATGATCTCCCGCACGCTGGTCCCCACTCCGGTCCCCACGTTGTAGGCGTCGAAGCGGCCCGCCTCGAGCGCTTCGAGCGCCAGCAGGTGCGCCTCGGCCAGGTCTTCCATGTGGATGTAGTCGCGAATGCACGTGCCGTCCGGCGTCGGATAGTCCGTGCCGTAAATGCTCACCCGCTCCCGCTGCTCAAGCGCCACCTGCAACACAATCGGGATCAGGTGAATCTCCGGCGAATGATCCTCGCCGATGCTGCCGTCCGACGCCGCCCCGGCCGCATTGAAATACCGCAGCGCGCACGAGCCCAGCTTCCACGCGACGGCCGAGTCGCGCAGCGCCCACTCGATCGCCAGCTTCGTATGCCCATACGGATTGATCGGCGACTGTGGCATGTCCTCGGTGATGGGCATCTTGGCCGGCTCGCCGTAGGTGGCGCAGGTCGAACTGAACACCATCCGCCGCACGCCGTGCTTTTCCATCAGCTTCAGCAGGCCGATCGTTGCGCAGATGTTGTTTTCGTAGTATTTGAGCGGCTCGCGAACCGATTCCCCCACGTCGAGAAAGGCCGCAAAGTGCATGACCGCGTCGAAGCCGCCCGCCAGCGTCCGTTCAAGCTTGGTCAGGTCCGCAAGGTCCGCCTGAACGAGGGCCGTGCCATCGGGCACCGCCTTCGCGTGCCCCGCGCACAGGTTGTCGTACACGGTCACATCGTGCCCACCGGCCACCAGCCGCCGCACGCAGTGACTTCCAACGTATCCCGCGCCGCCGGCCACGAGGACTTTCATGATAGGTTCACTCCTCTTCTGAATACGTACCGACGTGTTGAACGACGTACTAAAGGCGTCTATAGTAAGTCAAGAAGGCATGCCGTCAAACAACACCCGCGCCCGGTCCCCGCACGGCGCAGCGGGATCGAATGACAGGTGCGTGGCCTGCCGGCGTGCGACCATTCGAGTCGGTCGAACGCGGCCCATTTTGCATCGGGCAAAGCCCCGGCGGGCGGCATGGCCCGCCCTATACGTTGGGCGCGACGTCAGCCGCCTGTTCTGTCACGGCCCCACGGACGGAGACATTCAGCAATGATGGTAAACCCCAAATATCGCAAACGTTTCAAGTTGTTCATGGGAATCCTTCTTTTGACGGCGCTTGTGCCTCTGGCGTCGCTTGCGGCCGACGCCGCCAACGAGGCCACTTACCAGCGCAAGTTTCAGGCATTGGCGGCCGACGACCTCTCCGGGCATATCGACCTGGCTTTGTGGTGCCGTCAGCAGGAGGCGTGGAACCTGCTGATGCGCCAGTGCAACTACGTGCTCACGCTCGATCCGAACAATGTGCAGGCATCGCTTCTGCTCGAATTGGCGAAGTCGAAGTTGCCTGCGCCAAGCGACGCGCCGGCCGCCGGACCGACCGCGGGCGGCGCGGGTCCGACCGGCAAGCCCGGCTTGCTCACGGACGAACAGGTGCAAGTGCTTCGACGGAAGGAGTTGAAGCTGAATCTGCGGGAGCGCGTCCGCGTGAACTTCAAGAACGACGCGCTGAACCGCGCATGGGCGATGATCGCCGGACGCGAGGGTTGGACGGACGCCGATCGCAAGGGCTTCAATCGGCTTTCGCCCGTTGAACAAGCCCAATTCATCATTAGCAAGCTCCGGATGTATGAACGTTCGGTCGGCGATGCGCCGCAAGCGGACGACCCGATCATGAAGGACATCGAGATATTGAACGATCCCTGGCTGTTCGCGGAATACAAGCGACGAGTCTGGCCGATCGTGCAGAACGGCTGCGCGGCGTCTCAGTGCCACGGTGGGGCACAAGCCAAGGGTTTCACCCTGTTCACCGACCGGGTGATGACCGACAACATGCACTATACGAACTACCTTATCCTTCATGAAATGAAGGTGGGAGACCAAAAGGTCATCAATCGCGATTTTCCGGATCAGAGTTTGCTGCTGACGTTCGGTCTGCCGCCCGTCGGCAATCAGCCCGCCGGGCATCCCGTCGCGATACCGACGGTTTTTCGATCGCCGAGCGATCGCAAGTACGAGGTGATTGCCGGTTGGATCCGAACGATGGGTTTGCCCGCGCCTGAATACGGCATATCCGTCGCGGATTTGAAATAGGTCAGTTGCTCGATCGCGGCGAAGAAAACGCGGCAACCGCGCTGTCGCGGGACTCGAGCGACCCAAACATTTCAGAAGGCGAAGGACGCCGCGCTCGCGTGGAATTTGATCACGGCATACCGCTTGTGGTTCTATCGCTGCTCGCCGGCGCGGCAGTGATTTTTGGCTTCACGCGGCACGTGCGTCAACGTCGCCGACTGACGAGCCTGGCATCGAAACACGCGCTGTCGTTTCACGGACGCGACCCTTTCGATCTTTCCCATCGATTCGGAACTCTGACAATCATGCGGCAAGGCCACGACCGCGGAGCGATGGTCGTGCTGGCCGGCGCCGCTCCCTATGGCAGCCTGTTTTGCTTCGAGTACCAATACGAAGTTGGATTCGGCGCCGTCCACAGCACGCGGCGATGGGCCGTTGCGGTCGTGGAAGCGGACGGCGGGGAGCGAGTTACCTTCTGCCTGCGTCACCGCAGCTTGTGCGGCGGACCAACCGACTGCTGGGACGAATGGGACCGACGACCGG
>JAVEWL010000568.1:0-3995 GCA_034004565.1 FCB group bacterium
ACCTTCCCGAACCATCACCCCGACCCCACCGTCGCCGAGAACGTTGAAGAGCTCATCGAGAAGGTCAAGGAACTCAAGGCCGACGTCGGCATCGCCTTCGACGGCGACGTGGACCGAATCGGCGCCATCGACGACGAAGGCAATATCATCTGGGGCGACCGCCTCCTGATCCTCTTCGCCCGCTCGATCCTCAAGGCCGTCCCCGGCGCCACCATCATCGGCGAAGTGAAATGTTCCCGCACCCTCTTCGAAGACATCGCCAAGCGCGGCGGCAACCCCGTCATGTGGCGCACCGGTCACTCCCTCATCAAAGCCGCCATGAAAGAGCACCACGCCGAAGTGGCGGGGGAGATGAGCGGCCACATGTTCTTCCAGAACCGCTGGTACGGCTTCGACGACGCCATCTACTCCGGCGCGCGCCTCCTCGAGATCATCGCCAACAGCGACATCAGCCTCAGCGAAATGCTCGCCGACGTTCCCGAAATGTACTCCACCCCCGAAACCCGCATCGACACCACCGAAGCCACCAAGTTCCAGGTCGTCGAAAAGGCCCGCGATTATTTCAAAGACGATCTGGGCCTCAACGTCAACACCATCGACGGCGCCCGCATCGAGTGGGCCGACGGCTGGGGCCTCCTGCGCGCCTCCAACACCTCGCCCGTGCTCGTCATGCGCGCCGAGGCCGAAACCCCCGAACGCTGTGAAGAAATCCGCGACCTCATCATGAACAAGGTCAATGAACTCCAAAGCTAACACCCAAAGCCAAAACGCCCCCGGCCGCCTGACAAGCCCCGGGGGCGTTTCTCTTTCATCCCTCCCATCCCTCCCATCCCTCCCATAACTCCCATTCTCCGGAACTCGTTCCCAAGTTGCACTTGGGAACGCCCGTGTCTTCAAAGTTGTACTTTGCAGCCTTGCGCCCAAGCCCGCGAAGTACAACTTCGAAGACAGTCCCGTTACCAAGTACAACTTGGTAACGAGCACTGGGGGGAGGGTGCTTCGCTGCTCACAATCCCAATTCCATTCGTCCAATTCGTCTGATTCGTGGTTGTCCCGTTCTTGCGGTTCTTCGTGCCTTTGCGGTGATCTTTCGCTTGACCCAATCCCGCCCAAGCGCTACAGTTTTCTCACTTGACAACACACGACCGCGAAAGGAAGACCCACATGCGAGGTGCCTACGTGATGATACCGCTACTGTGCTGGGCCTTGTCCGTCCACGCCCTACCCGAGCGCCAAATCACCTCCACGCCCAAGAACCACAACCTCGACAACAACGACAACTTCTCCGGCGACGGCAAGTTCCTCGTCTACGACACCCGCGAAGTGGTTGGCCCCGGCATCGAGAACTCTCAGTCTATCGAGAAAGTCGAACTCGCCACGGGCGACGAAACCGTCCTCTATGCGCCGCACCCCACCGTTCTCGGCGCGAAAGCCGCCCCCGGAGCAGGTGCCGCCACCTTCTCGCCGACCGAGAACAAAGTCGCCTTCATCCACGGCCCCTTCCTCCAGGAAGTGCCCTTCCGCGGCTGGTACGCCAAACCCAACCGCTGCGGCGCGCTCGTTGACGCCGACGGCAGCGGCCGCATGCAATGGCTCGACGCCCGCGACGTCGCCACCGACCGCGACACCATCCCCGGCGCGCATCGCGGCGGCACCCACCGGCACGAGTTCAGCCTCGACGGCAAACGCGTCGGCTTTACCTACGACGATTTCATCCTGACCCAGTACGCCCGCACCATCGGCTGCATGTTCCCCAACGAGAAGGCCCCGTCCCCGGCCTCACACTACTTCGCCATTCTCGTTCCGGTCGTCCCCCAAGGCACCGCCAAGACCGGCGAGATCGAGACTGCCGTCGGCGACTCCTGGATCGGCGCCCAGGGACTCATGCGGGCCTTCATCGGCAAAGTCCGCGAAGACGACGGTTCCTACACCGAATCCCTGTTCGTCGTGGACGTCCCAGCCGATCTCGACATCACCACCGCCGACTCTGGCTCCGCAACGCGCTTCCCCGCGCCCCCCAAAGGCCTGACCGTCCGCCGCCTCACCCATACCCCGGCCTCGGGCGTCGTCCGCGGCACGGTCCAGGGCGACCGCATCGCATACTTCGCCCCCGACGACAAAGGTATGAAGCAGGTCTTCGTCATCGCTTCCAACGGCTCCGACAAGGACCCTGACCCGGCCAAGCGCCCTGTCCAACTCACAGACTTCCCCAAAGGCGTCCAAGGCGGTCTCCGCTGGCACCCCAGCGGCAACACCGTCCTCTGCGTCAGCGAAGGCGCAATCGTCGCCACCTGCGCCAAGCCCGGACCGCAATTCGGAAAGTCCGTCTTCCTGACCGGCAAGGATGACAATGCCCCTCGCTTCGACCCCGTCTGGTCGCTTGACGGCAACGTCATCGCCTACAACCGCGCCGTCCCCACGCCCGGCCCCGGCGGCAAGCCCGCAAAAACCTACAACGGCAAAGATATGGTCCAAATCTTCGCCATCGACTTCCCAGACGCGGATTCCGACGGCATCGCCGACTAACCGCCGCCCCGAAACGGCACGCTAACCCGAAGGAGCCCCCGTCCTTGATGTCTTTGCTGTCCTTGCAGTCCTTTGAGATCGTCCAAAATTGGCCCTCGCCACACCCGATGGGCTATACTCCCCGGATGTGCTCAAACAGACAGGAAGGAGTCTTCAGACTTTCATGTTCAACGGTTTCCCGAGAGTCCGAGGCTCCTAGATGAGCGTCGCGCAAGAAGGCAACGGCGCGCCCAAGCACAGCGCCCGCAATCTGCCCCTGCTCACCATGGCCGCGCTCGGCGTTGTCTTCGGTGACATCGGCACGAGTCCGCTCTACGCCATGCGCGAATGCTTCGGTGGTTCGCACGCCATCGCCCTTTCAGAGGCCAACGTCCTGGGCATTCTCTCCCTCGTATTCTGGTCCCTGACCATCGTCATCTCCATTGAATACATGACCTTTATCACCAAGGCCGACAACCGCGGCGAAGGCGGTATCCTCGCCCTCATGGCCCTTGCGCTTCACGGTACCGACCCCTCGAAAAACCGCCAACGCTACGCCTTCACCACCTTGGGACTGTTCGGGGCGGCGCTCCTCTTTGGTGACGGAATGATCACACCCGCCATCTCAGTGCTCAGCGCCGTCGAGGGACTCGAAATCGCCACCCCGATGTTTTCCGGGTATGTGGTCCCCATCACGCTCACGGTCCTCATCGTCTTCTTCCTGCTCCAGCGGCACGGCACCACCCGGATTGGCATCGTTTTCGGTCCGATCGTGCTGCTCTGGTACGCCGCCATGGCCATACTGGGCATTATGGGCATGCTCAACGACCTCAGCGTCCTGCGCGCCCTTAACCCCTACCACGCCATCCATTTCTTTCTCATCAATAAGGGCCACGGATTCCTCGTGCTCGGCGCCGTGTTCCTCTCCGTCACCGGCGCGGAAGCCCTCTACGCCGACATGGGCCACTTCGGACGCAAGCCCATCCAACTCGGCTGGTTTTTCGTTGCCTTCCCGGCCCTCTTGCTCAACTACTTCGGCCAGGGGGCGCTTCTTCTGACAGACGAGGCCGCCGTTGAGAATCCCTTTTACAATCTCGCGCCCGAATGGTTCCTGCTCCCCCTCGTTGTGCTTGCCACCGCCGCCACCGTCATCGCGTCCCAGGCCGTCGTCTCCGGTGCCTTCTCTCTGACGCGCCAGGCCGTCCAACTCGGTTACCTGCCCCGCGTGACCATCGTGCACACGTCATCTCAGGAGATCGGCCAGATCTTCGTGCCCACCATGAACAAGGCCCTCATGGCCGGCACCCTCGGCCTGGTCATCGGTTTCGGCACCTCCAGCAACCTTGCTGCCGCGTACGGCGTCGCCGTTACCACCACCCTGGTCATCACCTCCCTGCTTATGAACGTCGTCGTGCGCAGACTCTGGGGCTGGTCGTGGCCCGTGTCGATCCTATTTTCGACCCCCTTCCTGATTGTTAACCTCTCCTTTT
>JAVEWL010000028.1:0-19125 GCA_034004565.1 FCB group bacterium
GGCGATTTCCTCGAGGGTGTTGCCGAGATAGCGGGTGTGCTCGAGGGCGATGCTGGTGACGGCCGATACGAGTGGCGTGATGACGTTGGTGGAATCGAAGCGTCCGCCCATGCCGACTTCGATGAGGGCCACATCGACGTTGCGGTGTGCGAAAGCGCGGAACGCGGCGGCCGTGATGACTTCGAAGAAGGTAGGGGAGAAGGGCATCTTCTCGGCAACGGCGCGAAAGACCGCCAGGTGGTCGTCCAACTCTTCATCGTCGATGGGTTGCCGGTCGATGAGGACGCGCTCGTTCAGGTGTATCAGGTGGGGGCTGGTGAAGCGTCCCGTGCGCAGGCCGGCGGCGCGCAGGATGCTGTCGAGCATCGCGACGACGCTGCCCTTGCCGTTGGTGCCGGCCACGTGGATGGTTGGATAGGCGCGCTCGGGCCGGTTTGCGGCTTCGAGCAAATGGGTGATGTTCTCGAGGCCGAGCTTGATGCCGTGGCGTTCGAGGCTGAAGAGGTATTCGCGGGCGTTCACTGCGGGGTGGTGTAGCGCAGCAGCTTGCCGAGCAGGGTCCTCATGTCGGTGCGTTTCACGATCTCGTCGAGGAAGCCGTGCTCGTACTGGTACTCGGCCGACTGGAATCCTTCCGGCAACTTCACCTTGAGGGCGCCCTCGATGAGGCGCGGTCCCGCGAACCCGCACATGGCACCCGGTTCGGCGACGATGACATCGCCGAGGGTGGCGAAGCTGGCGTAGACGCCGCCGTAGGTCGGGTCGGTGAGCACGGTGAAGTAGGGGAGTCCGGCCTCGTTGAGCCAGCCGACGGCGTCGGCGGTCTTGGCCATCTGCATGAGGCTGAGGATGCCTTCCTGCATGCGGGCGCCGCCCGAGGCGGTGAAGACCACCATGGGCAGCTTCTCGCGGAGGGCGTCCTCGGCGGCGCGGCAGAATTTCTCGCCGACGGCGGAGCCCATGCTGCCGCCCATGAAATAGGGGTCCATGGCGCAGAGCACGGTCCGGGAGCCTTCAATGGCGGCCATGCCCGTAATAAGCGCTTCCTGGAGGCCCGACTTCTGCGTGGCCTGTTTGACCTTCGAGAGGTAGGTGGTTTCGCCGACGGTGAACGACAAGGGGTCCAGCGTCTGGATGTCGGTGTGCGTTTCCTGGAAGGAATCGGGGTCCGCCATTAACTCGAGGCGGGCCTGCGCGGTAATGCGGTGGTGGTACGAACAAGCGGGGCACACCTGCATGTTCGCCTCGACCTCGGCCTTATAAACCGTCTTCTTGCACCCGGGGCATTTGAGCCAAAGGCCGTCGGGCATCGGGCTCTTTCGCCCAATGACGGAGATAAAACGTCTGCGTTTCAGAAATGCCATTTCTTACATTGCCCGGTGCTGATGCAGCCCATTCTCGTCGTCATTGTCGTTGCCCGCGTACAGGATTCGGCCGCAGTGATGGCAAACGTGCTTCTTGCCGGCGAGCACTTCGTTGACCATCTGCGCCGTGACGTGCATGTGGCAACCGCTGCAGACTTCTCCGCGAAGAGGCACGATGGCCGGCCCGGTTTTCTTGCTGGCGCGGATCCGGGTGTACTGGGACATGAGCGAGGAGTCGATCAGCTTGGCGATGGTGGCGCGAGGCTCTTCGAGTCCGCGCCGTTCCTTCTGCGCTTCGGCGAGTTCGGCGTCGATCTCCGCGCACTGCCGGTCCAATTCCTGCTGTTCGAGGAGGATGCGCTTCTTGTCTTCCTCGAGTCGGGCCTTTGCTTCGTCGACCTCGACCATGAGGGTGATGATGCGCTCTTCCTTGAGTCCGATCTGCTTTTTGAGCAGTTCGATCTCGTGGAGCAGGGCGGTGTACTCTTCGTTTTTCTTTATCTGGAACAGTTGCGTCTGGTACTTGTCGATTTGAGTTTGCTTCTGCTCGATTTCCGTCGAGATGCCGCGCTGCTCGAGAAGAAGCTCGCGCACCACTTTTTCGCGGTCTTCGAGTTCCGCGGTGAGGCGCTTGCGCTGGATTTCAAATTTCTCTTTCTGCTTGGGGATTTGTGTTTCGCGCGTCCGGCAAACTTCTATCTTCAGATCCAGGTCCTGAAGGCGTAGCAGGTCCTTAAGCAAATTCGTTCTCCTTCTGTCCGGATCGACAATCCACCAATTTTGCCACCGACCGCGCCGACTTGCAAGTTTTAAATTTTCGCGACGCGGGATCCAAAAAGAACGCGGCCCGGCCGGTTCGGCCGAAATGTCCGGCCTCACCGGCCGGGCCGCGTTCAGCGGCTTCGACCGGACCCTATTTGTGGATCCAGGTCATCATTTTCCTGAGTTCCTCACCCACCTTTTCGACGGGGTGATTGGCGTCTTCTTCGCGCATCTTCTTGAAGTTGGGGCAGCCCGCTTCGTTCTCGGCGAGCCATTCCTTGGCGAATTCGCCGTTCTGGATGCGGGCGAGCGCGTCGCGCATGGCCTGCTTCGTCTCGGCGGTGACCATCTTCTTGCCGACCGCGTAGCCGCCGTATTCGGCGGTGTCGCTGACGGAGTAGTTCATGTAGCTGAGGCCGCCGCGGTAGTAGAGGTCGACGATGAGCTTGAGTTCGTGCATGACTTCGAAGTAGGCGATCTCGGGCTGGTACCCGGCTTCGATGAGCACTTCAAAGCCGGCCTTGATGAGGGCGGCCGAACCGCCGCAGAGGACGGTCTGCTCGCCGAACAGGTCGGTCTCGGTCTCTTCCTTGAAGGTGGTTTCGATGATGCCGCCGCGGCCGCCGCCGATGGCGCAGCCGTAGGCAAGCGCCTTCTGGAGGGCCTGGCCGCTGCCGTCCTGGTGGATGGCGACGAGGCAGGGGACGCCGGCGCCGGCTACGAATTCATCGCGGACCAGATGGCCGGGGCCCTTCGGGGCGATCATGGCGACGTCGAGGTTGGCGGCGGGCTTGATGCATCCGAAATGGATGTTGAACCCGTGCGCGAACATGATCACGGTGCCGGGACGCACGTTGTCCTGGATCTGCGTCTCGTAGATCTTTTTCTGAATCGTATCGGGCGCGAGGATGGTGATGATGTCGGCGCGCTTGGCGGCTTCGTCGGCGGAGACCACTTCGAAGCCCGCTTCGGTGGCGAGTTTGTAGTTGGGGGTGCCGGGCAGTTCCGCGACGATGACATTCACGCCGCTGTCGCGCAGGTTCTGCGCGTGGGCGTGGCCCTGACTGCCGTAGCCGACGATTGCGACGGTCTTGCCATTCAGCAGGCCGAGGTCGGCGTCCTTTTCGTAGTACATCTTAGCCATTGGAGTTCCCTTCCTGCTTAGCGGCGCGGCCGATGGCGATTCGACCCGTCCGCACCAGTTCAACGATCCCAAACGGGCGCATCATATCGATAAACGCCCGAACTTTCCCTTCCGACCCGGTCACTTCCATGGTCATGGATTCCGCGCCGACGTCGACGACCTTCGCGCGGAAGATGCCGGTGATTTCGAGCACGTCGCTGCGCTGCTGGTTGGTGGCCTTGATCTTGACCATGACCAGTTCGCGTTCGACGTATTCCTCGCCCGTGAGGTCCTCGACCGCGATGGTGTCGACGACCTTGTTGAGCTGCTTAACGATTTGCTGCATGACGCGGTCGTCGCCCGTGGCCACGACGGTCATGCGCGACACGCTGGGGTCATCGGTCTCGCCGACGCACAGGCTTTCGATGTTGTAGCCCCGCGCGCTGAACAAGCCCGACACGCGGGCCAACACGCCCGAGTGGTTCTCGACGAGAATGCTGATGGTGTGCTTCATGCGTTCGCGTCCGCCTCCTGCGCCGGTCTACCCATTAAACTCATTCATGGTGCGTTCGAGCCCGCGCTCGATAAAACTCAGTACCGCCTGGGCCGCGCGGTCCACGGCCTTCTCGACCTCCGGCAACTCGTCCGGGCGGAACTTGCTCAAGACGTGGTCGGCCAGATCCTGGCCGGCCTCCGTGTCGCCGACCCCGATGCGCAAGCGCGAGAACGCTTGCGTGCCGAGGTGCTCGGCGAGCGACTTGAGTCCGTTGTGGCCGCCGGCGCTGCCGCCGCTTCGCAGGCGCAAGCGCCCGAGCGGGAGGTTCACGTCGTCGACCACCGCCAGCACGTCGCGCTCGAAGTCGTCGGTGCGGTTTTTCGCCGCGGCCGCCACCGAGGTGCCGCTGAGGTTCATGTACGTCATGGGCTTCAGCAGCATCACTTTCTCGGCGCCGTACGAGGCTTCGGCCAACTCGCCGTGAAACTTCTCTCGCCAGGCTTTTACGCCCAACCGTTCGGCCACGCGATCGAGGACGATGAAGCCCACGTTGTGACGCGTGTGGCGGTAGCGCGGTCCCGGATTGCCCAAACCGACGAGCAGCTTCACGCGGCCAGCCTTTCACTCACGGGCGAGCTAGTCTTCTTCTTTCTTCGCGCCGATAACTTCAGGCTCGGCTGCCTTCTCGCCTTCTTCGCCGCCTTCGGCCGCCGCGGACAAGCGGGATGCGTGAACGGCGACGACCATGCGGTCGGCTTCGCTGATCATCGTCACACCGGCCGGGAGCGAGATGTCGGAAACGTGGAGGCTGTCGCCGATGCCAAGCGCGGAGACGTCGAGTTCGACGTTCTCGGGAACTTCGAGTGCGCGGCATTCGACTTCGATTTCGCGCATGAAGAGATCGAGGACGCCGCCTTCGACCACGCCGGGGGCACGGCCGGTGACGACCACCTGGACCTGGGTCGTGATGCGTTCGTCGAGGCTGATCCGCATGAAGTCCGCGTGGGTGGCATCGCCGCGCAGCGGGTGATGCTGCACCTGCTTCAGCATGGCCGGGCCGCTCAGGGACGCATTGTCCTGAACGTCGAGTTGGACGATGGCATGTTCGCCGCGGCCCGCGTGGAGCAGGCGGGAGAATTCACGCGCTTCGAGTTGCAGCCCGACGGGCTCGCCGTTGCCGCCGTACAGCACACACGGGACGAAGCCTTCGCGGCGCAGCCGCCGTGCGTTCGCCGAACCCGTCGTCGCACGCGAGTTGGCCTTGAGGGTCTTGAGTTCCATGATGAATCCGCCTCCAATCTGTTCTTTGTCCGCGTCGTCGGCGCCTTTCGCGTCGATGAAGCGGACAAAGGACTCACACTACCAGTACCATTTACCGGCCATGCCGGCTCAGGTCTAACTAAACAGAATACTTATGGATTCTTCGTCGTGAATTCGCTTGATGGCCTCGCCGATGAGCGGGGCGAACGACACCGTGCTGATCTTCGAGCACGCCACGGCCTCGGGGCGCAGCGGAATCGAATCGCTGACGATGATCTCGTCGAGGACCGAGTCCTGGATGAGTTGCACCGCGGCGCCGCTGAAAACGGCGTGCGTGCCGCAGGCGATCACTTCCGTGGCGCCCTTGTCCTTGATGGCCTTGGCCGCGCGAACGAGAGTGCCCGCGGTATCGATGAGATCGTCGAGGATGAGCGCTCGCATGCCCTTCACCTCGCCGATGACGTTCATTACTTCGGAAACATTCGCCTTGGCGCGGCGCTTATCGACAATCGCCAAAGGCGCTTCAATCCGGTTGGCCACCTGGCGGGCGCGATTGACGCTGCCCGTGTCGGGCGAGACCACGACGATATTCTCGAGGTTGCGAGACATCAGATGCTTTACAAAAACCACCTCGCCGCTCAGGTGATCCACCGGAATATCGAAGAAGCCTTGAAGCTGGTCGCAATGCAAGTCCACAGTCAATACTCGGTGCGCGCCGGCCGCCACGATAAGGTTCGAAACCAGCTTCGCCGTGATCGGCACCCGCGGGCGGTCTTTGCGATCCTGGCGGGCGTAGCCGAAATAGGGAAGCACGGCCGTTACGCGCGCCGCGGAGGCGCGACGTGCCGCGTCGATGAGAATCAGCAGTTCGACCAGGTGGTCGTTGACGGGCGGGGAGGTGCTGTTGATGATGAAAACGTCCTTGCCGCGAACGTTCTCGCCCAATTGCACATGGATCTCGCCGTCGCTGAAGCGTTCAACGTGTGCGGCGCCCTGGGGTATGCCGATATGCGCGCACACCCGGCTGGTCAGCGAATCTGACCCACCGCCGCAGAAAATCTTCATTTCTTTGCTGTATGCCACAGCGTGTCCCGCCTGCTTCAAAAGTTGGTTGGGGCGGCTGGATTCGAACCAACGAATGCCGGGACCAAAACCCGGTGCCTTACCACTTGGCGACGCCCCAACGGGAAAATCGGCCCTACCGTGCCGTACTCCACCGCCTCGGGCGCCATCTCAAACGCGGCTATATAGAGCGTTTTGAAGCGTTTGAGATGTCCGAGGACAAGCACAAAAGTATAGCGAGCGTATCCCGGCAAGTCAACCAAGCCCCCGGCGGCGGGGCGGCGTGTGCGGCTCGGCTAGGCGAATAGCTCGGTAATGGGCGTGCCCAAACCGTCTTTGGTGACGTAGAAGGGGCGGCTTTCGATTTCGTAGTTCGTTCGGGGGGAGATGCCCAGGGCCTGGTAAAGGCTTGCGTGCAGGTCGGATAGGATGACCGGCTTTTCGATGGTTTTGCAGGGGCGCTCGTCGGCGGTGAGGCCGTGGAGGTAGCCTTTCTTTACACCGCCGCCGAACAGGAGCACGCTGCCGGCGTCGGTGAAATGGCGGTGCATGCCGTAGTGTTTGGGCTCGGTCATGATGGGAGGGACTTCGACCTGGTCCTTGACGAGCTTTTCGGGTTTGCCTTCGGTGACCATGTCGCGGCTGAACTCGCTCGCGAGGACGATGAGGGTGCGGTCGAGGAGGCCCCGCTCCTCGAGGTCGAGGACCAACTGGGCCACGGGGGCGTCGATGAGGCGTTTCATTTCGACGAGGCGGGTGTGGCCGTTTTCGTGGGTGTCCCAGTTTTTGAAGGGTTCGTATTCGGTGGTGACCTCGATGAAGCGCGCGCCCTGTTCGACCAGGCGGCGCGCGAGCAGGCACCCGAGGCCGAAGCGGCCGGTGTTGTAGCGGTCGTAGACCTCTTTGGGTTCCATGGACAGGTCGAAGGCCGTTGCGGCGGGGGAGTTCAGGAGTCGGTGGGCGTTGTCGAGGGCGCGGAGCAGGGACTCTTGCTGGTAGGCGCTGCCCATTTGGCCGATCGGTCCGGCCTCGGCGAGGGCTTTGTAGGCCTTGTAGCGATTCTGGAAGCGGGCGGGCGTCATTCCGGCGGGCGGACGGACGGCGGCCTGCGAATCCTCCGGGTTGGGGATGAAGAATGGGCCGTACTCGGTGCCCAGGAACCCGGCGGTGTGGAAGGCCTTTAATTCCTCGCTTTCGCCGACTTCGAAGCGCTGTCCGATGTCGATAAAGGCGGGCATGTCCGGGTTGAGCGGACCCAGGGTGCGGGCGATGACGGCGCCGATGTGGGGGCAGGCCACGCTTTGGGGCGGCTCGTAGCCGGTGTGCCAGTGATACTGGTGGCGCGAATGCAGGATGAAGCCGAGGTCGGCCCCGGTGTAGGTGCGAATGAGGGTGCCGCGGTCCATGACCTTCGCGAGGTTCTCGAGGCCTTCGGAGAATTTGATGTGGTCGACGGCGGTGTCGATGGGCTGGAAGGTGCTGAGCACCTTGTCGGAGGCGAGGCCGGTTTCGAAGGCCGTGTGGCGTTTCGGGTCGAAGGTTTCCGTGTGGGCCATGCCCCCGGCCATCCACAGCACGATAAGGGTGTCGGCGGTCGGGGTGATGGGCTCAATCGCTTCCTCGGCGCGCGTCCTGGGGGCATATCCCGCGGCAAGCGCCGATAGCGTAGCCGCGCCGGCCGTCTTGAGGAAGTCTCGTCGACTGAAACGGTAGTTCATTTGGTTCACTCCAGTTCACGGGAGGCTTGATCACAGGTACTGGAACTCCGGGAGCACGACGAGGGCCCAGAGCAAATCTTCGACGCCCTCGGAATCGACATGTGGAGCCAGGATCGATTCCGCCACCTCTCGCTCTTCATTGGAGGGGAGGCGTTGGAGCGCGTGCAAGTAGATGCGCTCAATCAAGTCGTCGGGGTGCGGTGGTTCGTCCTTCAGGATGCGTGCCGCGCCGCGGTCCAGCAGCGAGGCCAGCGTCGCGCCGTTGGCTATCTCGAGCGCCTGTAGGGTGGTCGGCTGTTCGTCGCGCTTGAGGGAGAGCTGCTCTCGGTTCGGCCTTCCCAGCGCGCGCGACAATGGGTCCGCATTCAAGCGCCACGCGCGCACGGGTTGTTGTTGTGGCGCGTTGGGCAGGTTAAATTGCGCAGCTTCGGGCCACGTGCCGGTGAGGCTTGCGAGCGCGTCGAGGAACTGTTCGGACGAGAGGCGGCGCGGTTCCGGGCCGCGGAAGACGTAGGGGATTTCCTTCGGGTCGGCGCGGACCGTGGGCATTCGATACGCGTTGGAGTTCACGATGGTGCGCAGCGTGTGCTTCAGGTCGTAGCCGTGGTCGGCGAAGTCGGTGGCAAGCCAATCGAGCAGGTCGGCATGCCAGGGCTCCATCGCCATATCCTCGAGCGGTTCGACCAGTCCGCGTCCCATCAGCTTCGCCCACAGGCGGTTTACGAGCGTTCGGGTGAAGCGGCCGTTTGTCTCGGAGGTGATCAGCCGCGCGAGTTGCACGCGCTTTCCGGCCACAGGACGCCCGGGGTCGATTGTGCCCAGTTGCGGCCAGAGGAATTTCGTGTCCGCCATGGTGCCTTGCGGGACGTCGCAGCGGACCATCTCGAGGGGCGTATCGGAGAATACATTCGCGAGGCCGTACGCATCCGCCAGTTTCCACTCGTTGACGAAACTGTCGTGGCACGAGGCGCACTTGAGGTTCACGCCGAGGAACACCTGCGATACGTTTCGCGCGGCCTGCATCGCGGGTGTCTCGGCGGCGCTTACGGTGCCGCGCCAGACGATGCCGTTGACGAAGCCTTCGTTGGCGGACGTGGGGTTGACGAGTTGCGCAACGAACTGGTCGTAGGGAAGGTTGTCGTAGAGGGCCTGATACAGCCAGGCGGTGATCTGCTTACGCCCGCCGTCGATATAGCCGGTGCCCTGAAAATCGTTCCGCAGGGAATCGTTCCAGAATGAGATCCAGTTCTCGGCGTAACCCTGGCGGTTCTCGAGCAGGCGATCTATCAGTTTCTCCCGCTTGTCGGGCGCGGTGTCGGCACGAAACGCTTCCAGTTCTTTCACGGAAGGCAGCAGCCCCACGATATCGAGATGTGCGCGGCGCGCGAATTGTGCGTCGGAAATGGGTGGTGGAGAGACCACGCTGTGCGCCGCACGATACGGATCGAGGAAGCGGTCAACGGGATTGTCTTGCGGGCCTTCCGGTACCGCCGGCCGCCGTGGCTCGAGGGGAGGTGTCCACGCCAGGGCGGCGGTTGCGGTCAGCGTCCACGGCAGCCCCTGGTCGATCCAGGCCCTGAGCGCGCCCACTTCCTCGGGCGTCAAGCGGGGTTCCTTGGGCGGCATCACGACGTCCGGATCGAGCCCGGCCACGACGTGGATGAGGCGGCTCTCGGCGCTCTTGCCTTCGATCACGACGGGGCCGGTTTCGCTTCCCTTGAGGAGGGTTTCCCGGCTCTCGATGCTGAACCCTCCGCGGGACTTGCCGCCGCCGTGGCACGAGGCGCAGCGGGCCTCGAGGAGTGGATGAATGTCGGTCGCGAAGTCGATGTTGCCGGCGTTGGGCGGGGGCAAACCGGGCTTTTCGCCGGCCCCCGCGCCGGTAATTGCTGTCACTGCAAACAGGCAAAGAATAGGAGTACGAAGATTCATGTCGGTATCCCGAAGTAGTGTGCGGAAATGATGATACCACAGGGTGGCAGTCGAGTAAACACACCAAAACATCCGCTGGGTATACTAAATTTCGTGCTTGAATTGAAGCCACAGCCGGTAGCGGCTATACTTTAGTAAACTGTGTCAAGAGTTGCTTGAAGTAACGAGTTGCCGCATCGCGACGCTCGGGAGTACATAGATGCGCGTCCTGATGAGCTTGGGCACCAATTTGGGTGACCGCGCCGCGAATTTAAAGGACGCGCTGAAAGCGGTTAAACGGGTTCCTGGGACCCGCCTGCTGGCGGTGTCCGCCGTGTACGAAACGGAGCCCGTGGGGAAGACGGACCAGCCCGAATTTCTGAACCTGGCCGTGGAGATCGAGACGGAGCTTAGTCCGCTGGAACTCTTGGACGCGGTCCAGGCCATAGAAGACGGACTGGGACGGGTGCGGATGGAAAAGTGGGGGCCGAGGCCGATTGACATCGACCTTATCCTTTGGGGCCTGCGAACGCTGACCTCGCTACGCTTGACCCTGCCTCACCCGGAATTCCGGAAGCGCGCGTTTGTGCTGGTGCCGCTGGCGGAGATCGCGCCGGAGTCCGTTGATCCTGTGACGGGGCTTACGATAGCGCAGTTGAGCGCGCGTTCGGAGGCGAAGGGGCGAGTCACTCGGCTTGGTTCGCTTTCCCGCGAGAGGGCCGGAGAGCGAGGTTCCTGCTGAGGCCTTTGTGGCCCTTGATAGTCTGAAACCACTGAACCGCTCCGCTTGGAGCCCAAAAGGGACCGGGACGGATCCACGTCACGGTTCAGGAGGTTCGAGAAAGCATGTCGCGCATTAGTGCGGTTTCGCTTAAAGAGCGCAAACAAGCCGGTGAGCGGATAGCGATGCTTACCGCCTACGACTACCCCACCGCCCGGTTGATGGACGAAGCGGGCGTGGATGTCATCCTCATTGGGGACAGCCTCGGCACGGCCGTGATGGGGCGTCCCGACACCCTTTCCGTGACGATGGACGAAATGCTGCATCATGTCCGCATGGTTTCGCGGGCCGTGGAGCGCGCGCTGGTTGTTGCGGACATGCCCTTCTTGTCTTATCAGGTCAGCCCGGAAGAAGCGTTGCGCAATGCGGGCCGTTTCATTTCGGAGGGCGGGGCGCAGGCCGTGAAACTCGAGGGGCCGGCCCGCAGGTTCGGCGCGGCGATAGAGGCCATTCAGTCGGCGGGCATCCCGGTCATGGGCCATCTGGGTTTTACACCTCAGTCGCTGAACCAGATTGGCGGCTACAAGGTGCAGGGGCGCGATCCCGAGGCGCGCGAGCAGTTGAAGAAGGACGCGCGCGGTCTGGAGAGTATCGGTTGCTTTGCCATCGTGCTTGAACTGCTGCCGGCGGCGCTCGCGTCGGAGATCAGCGCGTCGCTCTCCATCCCGACCATCGGCATCGGCGCGGGCGCCGGGTGCGACGGGCAGGTGCTGGTCATGCACGACATGCTGGGGCTTGGGCTGAAGACGCGTTTTCTCAAGGTATTCGCGGATGTGCGGAGCCAGATGGAGGGCGCTTTCAAGCAGTACGTCGAAGAAGTGAAGGCTGGGACGTATCCGGGTAAGGAGCACGAGTACGAATGATAGTGCTTCGCGACCCGGATTCGATGCGGGAGTGGTCCCGTGAGCAGCGCCGATTGGGGAAGACCATCGGGTTCGTGCCCACGATGGGCGCGCTACACGAGGGCCACGCGAGTCTCATGCGCGCCGCCGCGCGAGAAAACGACGTGAGCGTGCTCAGCATCTTCGTCAATCCGACGCAGTTCGGGCCCAACGAGGATCTGGACAAGTACCCGCGCACCTTCGAGGCGGACAGCCGCATGGCCGAGGAGATCGGCGTTGCGGTCGTGTACGCGCCGACGGCCTCCGCGATGTACCCGGACGGTTATGCGACGTATGTCGCGGTCGAGCGCCTGACGGAAGGGCTTTGCGGGCGTTCGCGTCCGACGCATTTTCGCGGCGTGACGACGGTGGTGACGAAACTGTTTCTGGCGGTGCTGCCGGACAAGGCTTACTTCGGCCAGAAAGACGCGCAACAGTGCGCCGTGATTCGCAGGATGACGCGCGACCTCGATTTCGGGATCGAGATCGTGCCGATGCCCATCGTGCGCGAGGCGGACGGGCTCGCGATGAGTTCGCGCAATCGCTACCTCAGCCCCGACGAGCGGCGGCGGGCCCTGGTGCTGTCGCAAGCGTTGGAGGCGGCCCGCCGGGGCATGGACGCGGGCGAGCGCGATCCCGAACGCGTGCTTGCGGACGTGCGGTCGCGGATTGTCGCGGCCGAAGGCGTCGAACTCGATTACGCCGAGTTGGTCGACGCCGATGACATTACACCGTTAGACCGGATACGGGGAAGGGTCTTGCTGGCCGTCGCCGCCCGGGTTGGCCAGACTAGACTGATCGATAACATCGAGTACGAGGTTGCCGAAGAATGTTGCTGACGATGCTCAAGAGCAAGATCCACCGCGCCACCGTGACGGAAGCGGACCTGAACTACGTGGGGAGTCTCACGCTGGACGTCGACCTGATGGAAGCGGCCGACATGTACCCCTATGAGAAGGTCCAGGTACTGAATGTGAACAACGGCGCGCGTTTCGAGACGTACATCATTGAGGGCGAGCGCGGCAGCGGCATCGTCTGCCTTAACGGTCCCGCAGCGCGCATGGGTGAGAAGGGCGATATCATCATCGCCTTGACCTACGTGCAGATCGAGGCCGAAAAGGCCAAGGGCTACCGTCCCAAGAACGTCCACGTTGATGCGCAGAACCGTATCACGTACATCGACCCCACTCCCGAAGGCGGTTGAGGCGGCGTTGGCGAATTGCCGAGTCCCTTTTGGGGAGCTAAATAGCCTGACGCGTATCCGGAACAACGGACCGGCCCGAAAGGCCACACCAAGACTGCAATGGACATGCCACCTCCAAACTTGTTTGGGGGTGCTTCAAGTGCAACGCGATCGCGAGAACTCTCCCCCCCTACCCCCCCGCAGGCGGGGGGGAAAGATCCTCCGCGTGCGGGGGGGTAGGGGGGGAAGTTCTTGGCATTTTCCCAAGCACCCCCAAACAAGTTTGGAGGTGGCATGTCCGAACGCGAAGTTTGGAATACAGGTCAGGCTATTTGGAGTGAATAAAGGACAGAGCGATCGCCCTTTACGCCGGCGGGGTGCATAGACCGCTCCGGCGCTTAAGGGCGACCGCCCGTATTACCTGCCTGATTCTGAACCGGTTTAGACGCTGCGCTTGCGCATCCGGCGCAGTGCCATCGTCGACACCCCCAAGCCCAGCAACACCATGGAAGCCGGCTCGGGAATGATGGCCCGGTTAAGCGTCAGTTCAATCACGAGGTCGTTGTAGTCGAAGTCGGCATCGCCGCCTCTGCTAAAATCGATGTCGGCCCATACCATCAGGTAAACGTTCGGGTCGGGCGTGCGAAACAGGATAGAGTGGTCTTGTCCCCCGTTAAGCGCCTCCTCTGTATACCAGAGGAACGGATCGGCCCGTGCGCCTTCCGGGTCCAGATAGAACCCGAACGGCCCAATAGGATTAATCGACTGCGACGGCAGGCTGAGCAAGCCGCCCGTCGTTACATAGAACAACTCCGTCAGCGTAGCCCCGGGCAGACCCGTTGGCTGGTAGGTACCGAAACGCTGCCGTGAGCCGGCATAACGGGCCATGGCGTCGACCGAGAAGGAGTTTTCACCCTCGTCGAAAACCTGGTCGGGGACTTCGAGTCCGAGCAATTCGGCGCTGGAGGTGTAGGAGGTACCGTAAAGGGTGTTGTAGATTTCGTAGACGTTCAACTCATCGGCGGGGTTGAGCGGATTCCAGGGATCTCCGATATTCAACGCGGTGGCGGCGGCAAAGGCGGGAGCAGAAAATAGAACTGCCACTGCAGCCAGGATTCCCAGGCAGCGAAAACGCATTTGATTTACCTCCTTAGGTGCGGCACTCCTGGTTGATGCTTGGGCAGTGCCTGTGGACCGGGGATGCGGGGGAAGAAGAAGGCGCCTGCGCGTTCGCGCAATGGCGGATCTTCCGCTTCCTCCTTTTTGGATATTACCCTCTTGAGATGCCACGGCGACCGTAATGCACCTCTCAAGGGAAGCGTGTTCCCTGATGCCGCACAAATGCAGTACAGGGAACGCCGCGGTTGGGTTTACCTTCTCCGGCGTGGGGTACAACCGGCCGGAGAGTTAACTTCGGGTTCGGATGATTGGGGGACGTTAGTGCTTTGATGGCTCCACCCGCAGTCGCGGGCGATGCTGTAAGAAACCTTTGGCGCTCAATCACGCCGCTGGCCTAGACTGGGTGTGTCGCGAGTGGATGACACACAGGGATCTTACGTGAGTTTTCTCCGGATGTCAACCTGAAAATGACAAAGGACATGATTACGCGGAGTGTCGAGGCTCCGAACGCCGCTTCTCCAGATAGATGTGGAGAATGGCGATGTCCGATGCGCGCACGCCGGAAATTCGCGCGGCCTGGCCGAAGTTTACGGGTCGCACCTGTTGCAGGCGGTCCTGGCTTTCACGGGGAAGGCCGGCGATGCCGCGGTAGTCGATGTCTTCGGGCAGGGCAAGCTCTTCGGCGTTGCGGAATCGCTCGACTTCGCGTTCCTGCTTGAGGAAGTAGCCGTCGTACTTTGTCCTGATTTCGACCTGCTCGCCGACGTCGAACGCGAGCGGT
This sequence comes from FCB group bacterium, assembly GCA_034004565.1. Lineage (GTDB taxonomy): Bacteria > Hydrogenedentota > Hydrogenedentia > Hydrogenedentales > SLHB01 > JAVEWL01. The sequence continues at coordinate 14,442 of JAVEWL010000028.1, forward strand.
TGCGGCGGGGGGGAGAGGCGCCACACGTCGGCGATGCGCACTTCGGTTCGTTTATGTAACTGCGCGGCCGATTGGGCTTCGTTCATGCGCGCACCGCCGCGCTCCAGCAGTAGAGAATTGACCTCATCCGTGGGACCGATGCGCTCGCGCGCCATGCGGGCGATCTCGGCTCCGACGGCGTCTTCCTTGGCCCGGACCCGCGCGAGGGTCTCGTCGCCGGCGATGCCGTAGTGCGCGAGCCGGATGTCGGCGTTGTCGTGGCGCAGGAGCAGGCGGTATTCCGCGCGCGAGGTGAAGAGGCGGTACGGCTCGATGACGCCGCGCGTGACGATGTCGTCGACCATGACGCCGAGGTAGGCCTCGCTGCGCGGGATGTAGAGGGGCTCGCGTCCCTCCAGGAGCCGCACGGCGTTGAGGCCGGCATAGAGGCCCTGGGCGGCGGCTTCCTCGTAGCCGGAGGTGCCGTTGATCTGCCCCGCGTGAAAGAGGCCGCGCACGCGCTTGGTTTCGAGCGTCGGCTTGAGTTCCGTGGGCGGCACGAAATCGTATTCGACGGCGTAGCCGGGGCGGATGATCTCGGCCTCTTCAAGCCCCGGCACGGTGTGGAGGTAAGCAAGCTGCACGTCTTCGGGCAGGCTCGTGGAGAGGCCGTTCACATAGACCTCTGATGTGGTGAGGCCTTCGGGTTCGAGGAAGACGTGGTGGCGATCCTTGTCCGCGAAGCGCATGACCTTGTCTTCGATACTGGGACAATAGCGTGGCCCGATGCCCTCGATTCGGCCGGAATACAAGGGCGAGCGATCGAGATTGCGCCGGATAACGTCGTGGGTGCGCTCGTTCGTATGGGTGAGCCAGCAGGAGATACGGTTGGGGTTGAAGCCTTCGATGGGTGTCGAGAACGAGAAGGGCCGCGGATCGGCATCGCCCGGCTGTTCCTGCATAACATCGGTATTGATGCTGCGCTTGTGGATGCGCGGCACGGTGCCGGTCTTCATGCGTCCCACGGGGAAGCCGAGCCGGCGATAGGTGTCGCTCAATGCATTGGCCGGCATCTCTCCGCCGCGTCCGCCTTCGATGGTCGACATTCCAAAGTGGAGCCGTCCGCCGAGGAAGGTGCCAGAACACACGATGACGACACGGGCGCCGATGTCTTCGCCGATGGCCGTTCGGATGCCCGCCACCTCGTCGCCGTGCAGCAGGAGGTCCTCGACCATGATTTGCTTGAGCACGAGGTTGGGGGTGTCTTCGCAGACGCGCTTCATGTCGTACTGATAGGCGATGCGGTCGGCCTGGGCGCGGGGGGAGTGGACGGCGGGTCCGCGCGACCGGTTGAGCATCTTGAACTGGATGCCGGTCCGGTCGGTGCAGCGTCCCATTTCGCCGCCGAGCGCGTCGATTTCGCGCACGAGCTGGCCCTTGGCGACGCCGCCGATGGCGGGGTTGCAGGGCATCTTGGCGATGGAATCGAGGGCCATGGTGGCCAGGAGGGTGCGGTGGCCCGTGCGCGCGCAAACCAGCGCGGCCTCCACGCCGGCATGACCGGCCCCGACGACTATTACTTCGAAATCGCGTTTCATAATGAGCGGATAGGGTAGCAATTATCGGGCGATCGGCGCAATAGGCCCTCGATGGCGCATGCAGTCGCAGCGTCGATCGGCTTCCGGGTATAATGGGCGTCAACTGCACAACCGGCGTGAAGGAGAATCCATTGGAAGCTGATGCGAAGCGGCTCGCCGCGTGGCGGGCGCACCTGCAGGACGAGGCGGATGCGTCGTTCTTGTACGGCGTGCTGGCCGGCGCGGAGCCGAATTCCACCCGGAAGGGCGTATACGAGCGGCTGGCGCAGGTGGAATTGCGGCACGTGGCCCTGTGGCAGAAGATCCTGCGGGACTACGGCATCGAGGCCGCGACTCCGCCGCCGTCGCTTCGGGCGCGGCTGCAGGCGCGCGTGGCCCGGTGGTTCGGGCCGTCGATTTTGCTGGGCATGCTGCTTCGCGAAGAGGGCCTGGAGGTGAAGGGCTATCTGGCCATGCACCGCGAGGAAGGCGCGCCGGTGGTGGCCCAGGAGGCCGCGTTGCGCCTTGCCCAGGAATCGGCCCAGCACGCCGAACGCCTGCGGGAGATATCCGGTGGCGCGGGGGAGCCCTGGCACAAGATCGGGTCGGGAGGGCTGCTGCGCAACATCGTATACGGTTTCAACGACGGCCTCACCGCCAACTTTGGCCTGGTCGCGGGCATGGTGGCGTCGGACAATCACGGGATTGTCCTGTTGTCCGGCGTGGCGGGCATGGTGGCCAACGCGCTTTCGATGGGTTCCTCCGGATACCTCGCGGCCAAGAGCGAAATGGAGGTTTACGCCCACGAAATTGAAATGGAAAAGGATGAGATTGCCCTCATGCCCGAGGTTGAGCAGGAGGAGCTTGCGCTCATCTACGAAGCCAAGGGCATCCCCGGCGACCGCGCGCGCCAACTCGCCGCGGAGGTCATGAAGGACCCGGAGCGGGCGCTTCAGGAAAAGGTGCGGGAAGAACTCGGCATCGGCGAGGCCCACAGTACGCCCATGAAAGAGGCCTGGATCACGGGTACGGCCACGGCCGTCGGGTCGCTCATTCCCGTGGCGCCGTTTTTGTTGGTGACGGGACCGGTGGCCATCTGGACGTCGTTCACGATTGCCATGTTGTCCCATTTCGGCGTGGGCGCGGTGCGAAGCATATTTACGGGACGCGGAGTCTTTCGCAGCGGCATCGACATGTTCATTGTCGGCCTGGGCGTGGCCATCGTGGGGTATTTCATTGGCGACGTCGTCGTGCGCTGGCTTGGCGGAGCGGGATGACATGCTCCTCGGCGTAATGAGCGATACGCACGGCAACAACGACCTGATGTTTCGCGTGGCGGAACAAATGGTTAACGACTTGCAGGTCGATTGGATCTATCATGCGGGCGACGATTACCGCGACGCCGAACTGCTCGATTTCTCGGGCTACAAGGTGCGCGCCGTGCCCGGCCTCTGGTGTCCGCAATACAACGACGGTCGTACGCCGCGGCGGATCCTCGACGAGTATGACGGCTTCAGCGTATCCATGGCCCATGCGGATAAGGACCTGCGCAGCCTCGAGCTTGCCGCAACCGCCGTAATCACGGGGCACACGCATCGGGCCCGCGTGGAAAAAGTGGGCCGGACCCTCTACCTCAATCCCGGCCACTTGAAGGGGCTCGTGGACCGTGGCCATCCAGCTTCCTTCGCCACGCTGGAATTCGCCCCCGCCCGCGTGCGCGCCTCGCTTCATGCTATCGACGGGGACATTCTCTGCGAACTAACCTGCGATCCCGCGGACCTTTGACGGGTCGCAGGGGCCATGTTTCCAAACTGCTTCCATGCGGTATACGCCGGTTGCGCTTGTATGCGGGAGATACTACAATCCGGCGGGGCGTATTGGCCTTGTTCACACACAATATAGTGAAGGGGATTTCCATGACCCGTACCGGACTGCATGTGCTTTCTTATGTCACTTTGCTTCTCGCCGCGGTTGGAGCGTACGCGCAGGATTTCATCCCGGCGCCGACGCATCTTCGCACCGAGTACAGCGTGAACCCCCTGGGCATCGACACGAGTGCCCCGCGCTTTGGCTGGTGGATGCGCCACGACGACCCGGTCCAGGCGCAGACGGCTTACCAAATCCTCGTCGCCTCGACGGCCGAGAAGCTGGCCGGGAACCAGGCCGATCATTGGGACTCGGGGAAGGTAGCCTCGGACGAGTCGGTTGAAGTGGCGTACGGAGGCGCCGCGCTCGAGAGTTTTCAACGCGGCTGGTGGAAGGTGCGCGTGTGGGACAAGGCGGATCGTCCCAGCGAATACAGCGAGCCTGCCTCGTTCGAGCTGGCCGCGGTGAAAGCCGATGACTTTCGTGCGAATTGGATCCAGGCGGAGGACGAAGATCTTGGCAATAACGGAACGCGCGCGAAGACCGAGCGCGTCCAAACGGATGTGAAGGATTGCTGGTTTCAGGTTGATCTCGGCGTGACGCGTTCCATCTGCGGTATGGCGCTCTACCCTGCCCGGCCGTACTACCGTCCCGACCACGTTGGCTTCGGCTTCCCTGTGCGTTTTCACGTCGAAGTCTCCGATGCTGCGGATTTCAAGAACGCTGCGGTTCTCACCAACTGCGACGACAAGGACCAGCCCAACCCCGGTCCCGAGGCCGTAAAGCTCCAGTTTCCTCCCAAGGATGGCCGCTACGTTCGGCTGGTGGCGACAGGGCTTCCGGCGAATGGCGAGGGACGGTTTGTGCTGGCCCTGGCGGAACTGCAGTTTTTCGATGCGGACGGCCGCAACCTTTCCGAAGGCAAGGAGGTTAAGGTCAGCAAGGAAGTGACGGAGGAAGGCTGGCACCCGGAGCACCTGACCGACGGCGTCACGGAGACGCTTCAACCCAATATTGCCGCGCCGCTGTTCCGCAAACAGTTTGATGTGTCCAAGGCGGTTGCTCGGGCTCGCGCATATGTTTCCGGCCTGCATTACTACGAGCTTTATGTGAACGGACAGCGCGCCGGGGACCGCGTCATGGACCCCGGTAATACGCTTTTCGCCAAGCGCGCACTGTACAGCACCTACGACGTGACCGAACTTCTTCATGAAGGCGCGAATGCGGGGGGGATGACGGTCGGCCACGGCTGGTGGCGCAAG
>JAVEWL010000569.1:0-3992 GCA_034004565.1 FCB group bacterium
GCGCATCCCACTGCTCAGGTCGCATCAGGTGCGCACGCGCGGCGCGCGCCGCATGCAGTGCGTACACCTCACCATCCAGCGCCTCATTGCGACGCCCGCTTTTGAGTTGCCACACGCGGCGGTTCCGCACCGATCTATGCGGCGCCTTCGTCTCCGACGTGACCTGATCGTAGTAGTCGGCGCGCACGTCCTTGTAGTGATGGAAGCGCCCGCGCCCCTTCACCTCCAGCGCGAGCTGCGCGGCGAGCAGGTCCTTCGCCTTGTTCGTGCCGACGATCCACACCTTCACGCCGTGACGATCCGCCTTCGTCGCCTTGTCGGGTCGGTTGTGATCGACGTTGTGCCGCGGCGTCGTGAAAATCTCCGGGTCCTGCTGTTCGCTCGATCCCTTGCCCGCCATGATGGTCACGCCGGGATGCTTCTTCGCGCGCGTGCGCACCCACGTGTACACGGCGTCGTTCGTGCTGCCGTCAGACGAGTCGATCGTCACCGCGCGCAGATGCAGCGCCCGCCCGATCTCATGCTCGAAGCCGCCGAACAGTAAGGCGTCGAGGTCGGTCCACACAGGATCGTTCTTGTCGGTGCAGCTCACGGATGCGTACAGCTCGCCCCAGTACACCAACCAACTTTCTTCGTTGCGGCCCCACGCGCGCACGATCACGGCAAGCCTGTTGTGCTGCACGTCCACACCTGCGGTCAGCAGCAACCCGCCGCGCGGCACGGTGCGTTCGGCGTAATCCAGCGCCGTTGCGCGGATCGCCTCTTCGTCAACCTCTTCGCCGCGGAACTCATACGGCCGTCCGAGCTTCGAGTTCGTGAACACGATGCGGCCCGACTCGTCGCCGCGCGACGCATCGTGTTCCGCCTCCAGATAATCGCGCACTAAATCGGCGAGCCGCGTGCCAGGCAGGCACACGTACAACTCGGACATCTCGCAAAACCCCTCGACGTCAGGCGCCGCCGCGTGCTCCACCGTCGGCACCCAGCCGCACCACGGATCGCCCGACTCGAAAGCGTCGATCACCGTCGATCGCACGTTCTCCTGTCGTTGCCAGTCATCCCACGGCGTACCGCACAGCGGGCACACGTACACCGCCGTCTCGGGCAGCGCGCGGCCATAGACCATGTGCGTCGGCGCGCCCTCATCCGACGACAGCCACGACACGTTCTCCACGCCAGCACGTGCGTCTCGCCGCACGAATGGCAGCGAATCGGCAGCACGCGCTTGTTCGATAGATCGAGGAATTCCTCGACGCGCGACAGGCCCTTGGTCGACGGCGTGCCACCGAGCACAAGCTGCCCGCGGCGCCACCGCTTCAGGCGCTCGCGCGCCAGGCGAATCGCGTCGCCCTGCTCGCCCACGTTGTCGTTCGTGTCGTCGGGCTCCTCCACCAGCACCAGCGGCGCCGGCGTCGACTTCACGTTGCTCACGCTGTTCGAGCCGACCAGCTTCATGAAGCCGCCAGGGAACGACTTGAACGTCGCGCGCTGGCCCGCCTTGCGCGAGCCAGACACATCCACCGTGCCGGCCATCGCAGGCGTCGCGCGCACCGACGGAACGAATTTCTCATCCGAGAATTCGCGCGCCGCGGAGTCCTTCGGAAACAGACCGATCATCGCCGACGGCGCGACCTTGATCCGCTTGCACAGATACCCGACGAGCAGATACGTCCACCCGATCTGCGCCGCTTTCATCGTCACCACCATGCGCGACACATCCAGCGCGTGCATGATGCCCCACAGCGCCGGCACGTACTCCGGCCGGTACGGTCCAGGCAGGTCTGCGCCTTCGTCCGGCAATCGATAGTTCGCCTCCAGCCAGGCGCGCAGCGGAACGTCAGGTGTCGGTCTATACGCCCTCGCCATCACCTCCAGCATCATCGCCAAGCACTGACGGGTATGCCGCAATAGCTCGGTAGGCATCGTCCCGAGGTCCGGCAATGAGTGCCTCCTCGATCTCGACGCCGTGTTTGCTTTCGATCGCCGCAACGATTTTCTCCAGCGCGTTCTCGAATTCCGCGCGGCCAAGCGCCGCGAACCCGGCCAACAGCGGCTCAAGCTCCTCGACGTTCACCAACACACCGACACGCTCCCAATAATCGAGCTCTTTCAGTCGCGCATCCGCTTCGGCCTGCCGCGCCTTTTGCTTGGTCAGGTCATACTGATCCTCGCCGCCACGACCCGCCGCCAACTCCCGCAGATAGCGAATGTACGCAACCCGAACCTCGTCAAGCGTCGAAGATCGATGATTGACACCCAACTTCCCCAGCAACTCACGCACGTTGCGCTCGCTCATGTCAAGGTGCGCGGCGATCTCGCCCTGCGTCGGTTGCTTGCGGACGCGATCGGTCTCAGCCTTCAGATACCCGACATACGATCGCACCAACCCGACAAGATCAAACAGTCCGCCAGATCGTGCGACGATGCCTTTGCGCGCCAACCGCTCCAGTTCAGACGCCTCGACCCCAAGAAGTCTCGACGCAGTCGCAAGGTCAAGGCCAGTCGGATCACTCATGCAGCGTTTCCCGTAAAACCATCAACCGCTCGAACTCCTCTAGAGACTGGTATCGGTTGTCCGGAAGGTTGTGGCGCTCAAGAAAAGCGCTAACGCTCGCCTCGTCGCGACCAACCAACACCAGGTAGAACGACTCACTGTCGCGTGCGCGGCTCTTGTCTCGGAGCCCGTCATACAGGGATCGCGCGGCGCGCACCTTGTCGGCCAGTTCATCCAGCTTGTCCGCATCCTCGCGCGCAATGATCGGCGACTCTCCAAGCATGCGATACACGTCGGCATGATCGAAGCCCATGCCCTCAAGGTTCAGCGTCTCGTCGTGCAACAGAGACGACAGCGCCTCAATGTCCCAATCGCCCTGTGCGTTCGGGTTGTTCAGTAAGACATTAAGTTCCTTCTCCCTCGCCTCATCGACATCTATCGCAGCGACGCGCAACCGATAGTTCTTCGTGCCGGCAAGCGCGTCAAGCTGCGATACTCGCTGATGCCCGCCAACGATGTTTCCCGTTCGGCTATTCCATGTTGTCGGCGCGACAAGCCCGTGCCTGCGCAGTCCTTCGCGAAGTTTTCGCTTCTCCGCATCATTAAGGATGCGCGGGTTATACGTCGCATTCTTCAGATCCGAGCGGTGAACCTCAACGATCTCATACGACTCAAGCCCGAGGCTCGCGAGCGTCACAACCTCGTCAGCCATAGAATTTTCTTCGCCAGACAACCGCTTCGGCATAAGGAAAGAACTCACACAATCGCTTGAAATCGTCGGGGTACGTGTCATGCAGCCACAACAGCGAAGGCGTCGAAAGATCGATACCTGTCGCACTATGCCCGGATGATGGCGGTAGCGGAATTCCGCGCGCCTTCAGGTAACTCACGACGTCATACTTCACCCAACCCGCAATCGGGTTGATCACCGAATTCTGCCTGGCCGTGTTCATGAAACGCCGACGCCAGCCGCTATCCGCCCTCTTTGCGCCAGTCGCCAACACGTCGATTCCGGAATCCTTCATCGCTAACGCATACACATCGGCGAGCTTCCACTCGGGAAGGTTGTCGACGCGCCACGATGCGTCGCAGTAAATCCCGTTCTTCACCAGCTTCGCCGCCAGCCAGTGAGGGTAACGAACAATTTCGACACCCCAGCGACGGCGCGCCGCGTCAAGTGCATCCTCTACGCATTCGAGGTCGGGCACCAACTCCATGAAAAACCCACGCACTCGCGCAAAGCTCCTGACACATAAGTCCATCACGACGCGCGAGTCCTTCCCGTCCGAATAGGCCACCACACACGCATCGCCAATACGAGCGGCATCCCGCAGAATGCCGCTCGTCTCTTCCATCACGCCCATGGCGTCAACTCACAGATCAGCCACCACCACCACCACCACCCTTACCGCCCTTGCCACCGCGACCACCCTTCGCGCCGCGCCCCTTCGCTACCGCCTTCTTCGCCATCACACACCTCCACTAACAGGCCTACGCC
>JAVEWL010000570.1:0-3990 GCA_034004565.1 FCB group bacterium
ACACCATGAGATTTATGGTGAACATCGCGTCTCAACGACTCCGGAGAATCAGCCTTCTGGCGTCCGCATCCCTCCTTTCGACTCCAGATTGAAATCGTTGATGATGGGCGTGTACTGCTTTACCCCACTAGAGCCCTATATATAGTCGTCGTGAACCTTGATACCCCATTCACGAGGCGGAGTATAGCAAAGCCTACCCCCTCTGTCAAGAGAAATCTATTTTACTTGTGGAATAATTTTGGCACTTTTATCGGAGGCCCGCGTCCCGAAAGGGGGCTATTTCTGGATGACGACGCGGTCGCGCTGGTTGCCTTCTCCGTCGTAGGCCACGTCGGTCAATGTGTCGGGGTTGGTGGTGATGTCGATGACCTGGTAGGTCGAGGTATTGGGGAAGGCGACTTCGGCGTAGTCGCCGGCTTCCTGTTCGTAGTATTTCTGGCCCGCGACGGTGACGACGTAGTAGGTGCCGTTGGCGGGGGAATCACTGCGTTTCTCGTCTTTCATGGGGTACGTGCGCAAGTAGGCGTGGTCGTGCCCCTGTAAAGCCATGTCCACGTGATACTTATCGAACAAGTCTCCCCAGGCGTCGCGCACTTCGGGGTTGTCGCGGTTGGGGGAGGACGAGTAGGCGGGGTGGTGGTAGACGGCGAGTTTCCACTTGGCGTCGGTGGTTCGGAGCTGTTCTTCGAGCCAGGGGGCCTGTTCCTCGATGTCCTCGTTGGAGTCGAGGACGACGAAGAGGGCGTTTCCGTAGCGGAAGCTGTAGGCGTGTTCGGCGGGCACGCCCTTGGCGCCGTCTTCGGGCAGGGTGAACATATCGAGGTACATTTTGGGGACGTCTTGCTTGGCGTAGTCGTGGTTGCCGAGGGTGGGAATGACGGGGCGGTTGTCGGCGACGCTTTGTATGGCTCCGAAGAAGGCGTCCCACTCGTTCCGGTAGGAGCCTTTGTTCACGAGGTCGCCGGCGACGATGTAGAAGGCGGCGCCGGGGGCCTTTGCCTCGGCGGCGGCGACCATGTTCTTCCAATAACCGAAGCCGACCTGGACGTCGCCCATATAGACAAAGGAGAAGGGCTCAGGCGTTTCGGGGGCGGTGTTGAAGGTGGTCCATTCGCTCCAGAGGTTTTTCTGTTTGCTGCCGACGCGGTAGGTGTAGGTTTTGCCGGGGGCGAGGCCGGTGAGGGTGAGGGAGTAGCGCCGGTTGACGGGGTCGTTCTTGACCATGCGGTCCTCGATGAGGAGTCCTTTGGCTTCTTTCTGGATGACTTCGCCGGTGTCTCCTTCGCGGTATTCGGCCCAGCCGTCGGGGACGGACACGGCGGTACGCCATTGGATGGCCTGGGTGGTCCGGGGGTCGCCGCTCCAGGTGAGGCAGATCTGGTCGGGCTGCTCGGTGGACGGCAGCGCGGTGGGCCGTTCGATGTGGTTGTCGGCATACCAACGGATGAAACTGCTTTTGGCTTTGTCGAAGGCGATGTAGCCTACGGCAAGCAATACCAGGACCAGTACTACCTGGACCGCCCTTCGCTTCATGGATTCGTGCTCCTTACTATGGGACCTGCGGCGGCGCGCCGCATCAAAGCGGGTATTGTCGTCATTTTCGCCTCGCCCTTCCAGTGCGGGGCCGGGCGCGGTAGCTTTACGCGTTCAAGTAGGGTATATTCGGGTGCGAAGCAGCACATTGTTTTGCACACATGCTCCGGTCTGAATTCCTAACGTTTTTCCTTTGCCTGAAGGTTCGACATGAACGAACGAACCGGAACGAACTGCGATCTGGATGAGGCGCAGCGGTTGGGTTTCCTGGCCCGCTTGAGCCTTTTGGAGCCGTCCGGCGATTCGGTGCTGGACGAGGTAGCCCGCCTTGCCTCGATCGTTTGCGCGACGCCCGCCGCGGCGGTTGTTCTGGTGGGCGCCACGCGTGTGAACGTGATTGGGTCGAGCGGGCTTTCGCTTCGCGTTGTTCCGCGCGAGGAACTTGATGCGCGGGAGACCCTTCTTCACGAGCGGCCGCGGACGCTGGAATCGGTGGAGGCGTCGGGTCTGCGGTCCGTTTGTCCATTGCTGCGGCAACTTCCGGAATGGGATTTCTATTCCTCGGCGCCGGTGAAGGGGCCGGAGGGACAGGTCCTGGGGGCGCTTGTGGTGCTGGACCGGGAGGCGCGGTCACTGACGGAGCAAGCGGCGACGGGCCTGGAGGTGTTGGCGAACCTGGCGTTTTCGCGGCTGGAGTCGTACCCGCGCTCCTTGACGCGGGAGGCGTTGCTTCGCCAGGAGGAGAAGCTTGCTGCGACGGGGCGCATGGCGGCGCGGGTGGCGCACGAGATTAACAATCCGCTGGCGGGGATCAAGAACGCCTTTTTGTTGTTGAAAGACGCAATTCCGGCGGACCACAAGTATGCGCATTATGTGCCGCGTGTGCAGAAGGAGATCGAGCGGATCGCGGGGATTATGCGGCAGATGCTGGATTTGTATCAGCCGGACAAGGAGCAGGATCGGCCGTTTCCCGTGGAATATACGCTGCGCGAGATTGTGTCTTTTGTTGAGCCGGCGGCGCAGGAGCGGGACGTTCGTCTGGAATTGGATATTGCGTCGGCGGATGGACAGGCAAGACTGCCGGACAGTTCGTTCCGGCAGATTATGTATAATTTGGTGCAAAACGCCATCGATGCTTCACCCAAAGGCGCCACGGTGACGATCCACGTTCGGGTGGAAGGCGATGTCTTGAAGTGCCGCGTGACGGACCAGGGCGTCGGGATTTCGCCGGATGCAAAGGAGTACATGTTCGAGCCATTTTTTTCCACCAAGGTCGACCGGCCGGGTATGGGTCTGGGTTTGGGACTTCCCGTATCCAAGGGTCTGGCAGAAGGACTGGGCGGCTCGCTGGAGTTTGAGTCGGGAGCCGGCGCCGGGACGGTGTTCACGGTAACATTGCCACTGAAGCGACCAGCATAAGGGGTGTAAAATGAGCTTATCTGAAGTGGGCAAGATTCTGATTGCCGACGATGAAGAGATTTTCCTGGAGTCGACCGCTGACCTGCTGCGCCGCGAGGGATACCGTTGCGATTGCGTGCCCGATGCGGATGCGGCGGCGAAGCGCTTGCAGGAGGAGACGTACGACCTTCTCATTGCCGACATCAAGATGCCCGGAAACCCGGAGTTGCAGTTGATCCACAAGTTGCCGGAACTGGCGCCGGGACTTCCCGTGATTATTGTTACCGGTTATCCGTCGTTGCGCTCGGCGATCGATTCGGTTCAGTTGCCGGTGGTGGCGTACCTGGTCAAGCCGATTTCGCTGGAAGAGCTGCTGGAGGTGGTGCGGTCGCACACGGAGCGTTTCCGGGCGTACCGGGCGGTTCGGGACGCGCAGACGCGGTTGCAGGACTGGCACACGGAGCTGAGCCGGATCGAGCAGGTCCTGCGCAAGCCGCCGGTGGGCGACGAAGGCACGGCGCCGGTGGAATCTTTTTTGTCGTTGACGATGCACAACGTGGTGGGCTCGCTGGCGGACTTGCAGCGGTTGGTGGAGGCGGTGATCCTGACGCGGGGCGATCAGGCGTCGCCGCTGCTGACGAACCTGGAGCAACCGTCCAAGCTGATGTCGGCGCTTGAGGAGACCATCGGCGTACTGGAAAAAACCAAGAGCGCGTTCAAGTCGAAAGACCTGGGCGAACTACGCAAAAAGCTGGAAGGTCTTGTCAAAGAGAGCCGCACATGATATACTCAAAAGTACAGCAGGAAACACGTTAAGGGCGAGAAATCGCCGGGGCTCGCACTCTGGGGCGGGTCACCTTGGCGGGCAGGTTTGCGGAACTGCAAGTCGAAGGCACAACCAAACTCACTTCGGTGACATTGGTTGTGCCTTTTTCCGTTCTTGGGAACGGAGAGAGGCGTAAGGGGTGCTGCGGCGCCATCGTTGGGTGGAATGGGTTGCTTGACCTCCTGAGCTTGGCTCATCAGGGGGGAGGCAAGAACCCGGTCTGACTCCTCTGG
>JAVEWL010000571.1:0-3987 GCA_034004565.1 FCB group bacterium
CTATTTCTATTGGGACCTGAAATTGATGGCGCAGTATGCCGAGATGGTTCAGAAGCCCGAGGACGCGAAGGCGTTCCTGGCGCTTGCCGAGCGCTTGAAGACCGCGTTCAACAAGAAGTTCTTCAACGCCGACGAAGTTATATACGCGAACGGCGCCGCGACGACCTGCGTGCTGCCGCTGGCGTTTGGACTCGTGCCCGAGGAAGCGAAGGAACGCCTGTTCCAGCGTCTGGTCGACAAGATCATGATCGAGAACAAGGGCCACCCGAGCACGGGTCTCATCGGTGGCCAATGGTTGATGCGCGTGTTGTCCGACAACGGCCGCCCCGACGTGGCCCTGACGATCGCGACCCAGGAGGATTATCCGAGCTGGGGCTACATGATCAGCAAGAACGCCACGACCATCTGGGAACTGTGGAACGGCGACACGGCCGACCCGGCGATGAACTCGCACAACCACGTCATGCTCGTCGGAGACCTCACGACCTGGCTGTACCAATACCTCGCGGGCATCCGGCCCGACAGCCCCGGCGCGCAGAAGCTCGTGTTGAAGCCCTGCGTCGTCGACGGTCTCGACCATGTGAAGGCCTCGTGGCGCTCGCCGTACGGCAAGGTGTTCAGCCATTGGGCGCGCAAGGACGGCAAGCTCACGTGGAAGGTCACCGTCCCGGCCAACGCGACGGGCACAATCTACGTGCCCACGACGGATCCGAAGAGCGTGACTGAATCCGGGAAGCCCGTTGGCGAAGTCCAAGGCTTAACGGCGGCCGGCACCGAAGGCAAGGCGGCGATCTTCACCGTAGGATCGGGGCAATACACCTTCGAATCGACGTACTAGCCCGACAGTTTAAAGCGATAACAGCGGCGCCGGCACGAGGTCGGCGCCGCTTCTTTGTTGATGAAAGAAAAGGGGGCATTATGAGCGGGACTTTAAGTCGTCGCGGTTTTCTGAAGTTTGGATCGAGTATGGGCGCGGCGGCGCTGGTGGCGCCCGCATTGGGGGCGCCGGCGTTGTTCGTGGCGGCATCCGCCGAGGCGGCAGAGGCGGCCAACCCGGCCCTGCTACCCCAGCGCGTGCTGCTGTCCTGGTCGGACGATCCAAAACATTCTCAGTCGGCAACCTGGCGCACCGAGGGCACAACCGACACCCCGCAGGCGCAACTGGCATCGTGGTCCGCCAACGCGAAGTTCGCCGAAGGCGCCGCCGTGGTCAACGCCACGGTCAAGCGGGTACCCCTCGGCGATGGCGAGGTCAGCGAATACCAGGTCGACTTCACCGGCCTGCAACCGAACTCACGCTACGGCTATCGGGTCGGCGACGGCACGACCTGGAGCCCGTGGTATCACTTCCGCACCGCGTCGGAAACGCCCGAGCCGTTCCGCTTCGTGTACATGGGCGACGCGCAGACCAACCTCAGCTCGATGTGGTCGCGCACAACATTGGCGGCGCTGCTTCAGGCCCCGGATATGCGGTTCATCGCGCACGCGGGCGACCTGGTCAACCGCGGCCATCAGGATCCCGAGTGGGGCGAATGGTGCGCGGCGCTGGGGCCGATCGGCGCTACGATTCCGCAAGTACCGGCACCGGGCAACCACGACGAAAAGCATGCGGACGGCACCGAACCCTCGATGACGCAGGTCGCGTCGTGGTGGCGGCACCGTTTTGCGCTGCCGAACAACGGGCCCAAGGGCTACGAATTCCTGCACGAGGAGTCGTATTACGTCGATTACCAGGGCCTGCGCATTGTGGTGCTCGACACGAATCTCTACGACGACGAGCCCGACGATCCGCAGCAACCCAAGGTGGCCGAATCGCAGACGAAGTGGCTCGAGGAGGTGCTCGCGAACAATCCGAACCGCTGGACGATCGTGATGCACCATCATCCGTTGTATTCGACGGGCAGCGAGCGCGACAACGTCGAACTGCGTGCGGCGCTGCTGCCAATCTACGACAAATATCACGTGGACCTCGTCCTGCAGGGACACGACCACTATTACGGGCGCACGAAGAAACTGTTCGACAACAAGATTGTCGAGCCGAACGCACCGGGAACCGTGTACGCGGTTTCGGTAAGCGGGCCCAAGATGTACCGCAAGAACACCATTTTCGAGCCGCTCATGGCAAAGATGCAGGGCGACACACAGATGTTCCAGGTCATCGACGTCAGCAACGAGAAGCTGACGTATCGCGCGTACGACGTGGCGGGCGCGACGATCGACGGGTTCGAGTTGATGAAGGACCAGGACGGAAAGACCACTATGCAGGAAGTGACGGCGTAACGCTCTAATGTTTTACGCGGCGGGCGGAGCAAGTCTCCGTCCGCCGTTTTGCTTTCTTTGCGGCGCAACTACACCGCGGCTGGGAAGAAACTGAGGCTGCCGAAAAAACGAACGCCACCTCACCCCGACCCTATCCCCCACGATTTGTGGCACCTCCAAGTCGGCTTTATGACTTGGGGGTGTGGGAAAGCGAAGGAATGCAGGGACAAGGAAGCGCTGGACTTTGGGCTCCCCTCACCCTACCCCTCTCCCCAGGGAGAGGGAAGCCGTTGTGGGCGTGTACGGAGATGGTGGGAAAGATCGCGGATTGTGGTATGAGCCCTCACCCCGCCCCTCTCCCAGGGGGAGAGGGAGCCCGCCGTGGGCGAGGGTCGCCTGACTGCGTGAATACTCTCTCGCCTCACCCTGCTGGAGTCTTCCCCCCTCTCCCCCTGGGAGAGGGTTGGGGTGAAGGCTCACGGGTCCTTGCAGTTCTTCGCCTGCCCACACCCCCAAGTCATGAAACCGACTTGGGGGTGCCACAAATCATTCGCTCTGGACTTTGAGATTGCTTCGTCGGCGTGGAACGCCTCCTCGCAATGACGGGTCAGGGGGCTGGGCGAATTGCGTAGGTCTTTCCCGCTTGGGTTGCGAATTCGACGGTGTTGTTGTTGACGGTGACGGGCACTTCGGCGGCGGTGTCTTTTTGTGTGACGACGGGCTTGGCGCCGGGCCAGGGGTTGGCGAGTTTGCAGGGGTTTCCTGCCAGGGATTGAATGCGGACTTCTTTCACGCCGGTGGCTTCGCGTTCGGCCGAGACTACGAAGGCGCCCTGGGCACCGAAGTTTTCGAAGCGGCCTGCATAGTCGGCGGCAACGGCGGGAAAGACGCGAATGGTACCGGAGTAGGATTGCACGAAATTCTCGAGGTCGAGCGGATCGGAGGCGTTGGGCACGCCGAGGCGGCGGCGCACGTTGATAAGGTAGCCGCGGTGCGGTTCCCACACGTTGATGTTGGCGAGCGTGCGGCGCGCGAGTTCAAGTTGTTCGGGCGGGGAGTCAAGGCCGATGTCGTCGCCCCAGAACACCGCCGACAAGGGCGCCGGGATGTTGTATTCGATCGGCTCGGCGCCGGCCACGTCGGTGAAGACCGTGCCATTCGGCGTCTCGACGGTTGGGTAGGGCGGCATGTGTTCGGCGATGTCCTGCCAGGTTTTCGCTTCGTCGATGTTCTCGTTGAGCTTGCGGGCGGCTTGCGCGGCGGCGCGGAGATGGTAGCGGATTAGCGAAATGCCCGACTGGCTGTCCTTGTTGAGCGTGAGGTTCGGCATGAGGCCGTGGTGCTCGGGCGAGACGGTCGGGAACACGTGGTAGAGGCCGTCCTCTTCCTTCTTGAGGTAGGCGGCGTAAAAGCGCGCGCCCTCGCGAAGCACCGGCCACGCGCGCTCGCGCAGGAAGGCCTCATCGCCGGTGTACTGGTAGCGCAGCCAGAAGGGTTTCACCAGCAACGCCGTGATCTCCATGCTCTGCTCCCAGGTGACGTGGGTGTGGATGACCGTGTCGGCCTTGAGGGGGTAGTGCGCGAGCGGGTACATCGCGCCGGGGCAGTCGTAGACCTGGCGGGCGTTGGTCTGGGCCATGGGCAGCAGGTTTTGAATGACGGTGAGGTAGGAATCGAGCAGGTCGAACTGGCGCCGTATGCAGGAACCCGTGGCTTCGACTTCGTTGA
>JAVEWL010000029.1:0-19050 GCA_034004565.1 FCB group bacterium
CCTCCGGAAAGGCGTCGAGCACTGCCGTCATGACGGCGCGTCCCTGTTTCGCCGCGGCGGCGGTAAGGTCATCCACGGTGTAGCCGTCGTACTTGTACACCTCGTGCGTGATTTCGTAACGCGGATAGGGGTACTCGAGGTCGATGCACACGCCGCGGAATCCGAGTTCCTTGGCGGCTGCGGCCAGGGCGCCAAAGTGTTTCGCCATCTTCGCGCTGAACTCATCCGACTGGAGCGTATCCGGCGAGGGCCAAGCGCCGTCGGCGGAGAAATACACCGACAGGAAGTTCTCGGTGACGCCGGCGGCATTCAGGTTGCGCAGGTTCTCGGTTGCCGCCTCTTTCCAAGTTGTGCTGGCGGGGGCGCCGGGAAAACCGAGCTGCTGCGACACGCCCGCATCCCAATCGCCGATGACGAAGAAGAACCCGTCGTAAATCTTCGCGATTTCCGCCGCATGCTCGTTGAAATATGCGTTTGGCTGCGCCGAATAGGCCAGCATCTGCGGCCGGCGGTCCGTGGCGGAAGCGGCGGTTGCGGCGGTGAGCAGTACCAGCAGCGACGCGAAAGAGATCGATCGAGACAAGTGTTTTCCTCCCGTGCGGCGACGTTTCGCCAACGCAGAACCCTGATTATTCTACATAAGTCGGCACAATAGCGAAAACCCCTTGACAGCTCAGGCTTGCGGGGATAGACTGAAAACAGAGCGGCACGTCCGCTCACACAGTCCTGTCTTCATGCGGCGTCTGCGGCGTCGCACTACTTTCCTTCGCAATGGCGTACGGCATTCGTATGTTCAAGACCGTAGCCAGCGTTCAGAGTCAAGCAAAAACTATGCTTCGTGCACCGTGGCCGAGTCGTTGGCGCATGAATTTCACCCGTTGACGCCGGCACGATTCGAATGGTGCGCGGAGCCCTCATCGAGGCTCACACTAAGGAGACCCTACCATGCGGATTAGGAATTTGGCGTTCTTTGCCGCGGCAATTCTTGTTCTCTCGCCGGCATTGGCAATTGCCCAGCAGGATGCCCAAGGCAACCAGGCCGCCGGCACTCAGAACCAAACCGCCCCGAATGCCGCCCAGGGCGCGGGCGCTCAAGGGGCCGATGCCAGTGCCACCGACGCCAAGCCCGGCAAAGGAATGAAGAAGATGATGAAGGGGATGCATGCCGCCGGTACGTGTCCCTGCCCTTATTGTCCGGCGAAAGAGGATAAGGCGGCCGACGCGAAGGACGTCCACGGCCGGCAGATGCGCATGATGATGAACGCGCGTCTATCGAAGGACGACCCGGGCATGCTATTGGGCATGCGCAAAGACCTGAACCTCACGCCGGAACAGGCCCAGCAGTTGGAGCAGATCCAGGCCGAGACCAAGCAGAAAGTGCAAGCCATCCTGACGGATGAGCAGAGGACGCAATTGGCCCAGGTGCCCGACAAGGCCACCTCCATGCGCGACATGCATCAGCAGATGGCTTCCAAGATGAAGGGCGACAAGGCCGGTAATGCCGATCCGGGCGCCATTGACAAGCCGGACGAAGAGACCGCCGCCCGCGATGCCCCTAAGGACCTCATGAACAAGTAACTACCGTTGCGCATCCTGTGGGTGTGCGGGCCGGCCGGTGTTCCGCAGTACCGGCCGGTCGTTTTCATTTCTCAGGAGCGCGCCCTTTCCGCTTTCCACGCGCCCCGCGGGGGTCGAGTGCCGCTCGGATCGGCCTGCCACCTTTTCGCCGCGCAAGCAGTGTTGCGCCAGGATAATGCGCGAGGCGTAGAGATACGGGGATGCAAAGTTGATCCAGCCCTTTTCGTTGGGTATACTCTATCCCGCGTCGCATCGAGCCATCCTCAGAACGGGGGCGGGGAGACGTCGCTCTGGTGTGGGCCGCTAGCTCAGTTGGTAGAGCAGGTGACTCTTAATCACAAGGTCGCAGGTTCGACTCCTGCGCGGCCCACCATCTCAAATTTCCCCCTCCATTTCATCTTCTTCCAGGAGTGTGCCTTTTGACTCGCATTTCCCAAGGGGAGCCGGTTCCAGCACGAAGACTGTATGCAAGATGTCATTCCATGCGCTTCTAAGTCTGTCCATGCCCTCTTCGTGCTTCCGTCCGGGAATGCAAGATTGCATTCCCTGCTGCCGGTAATGTAGTATCCCGGCAAAGGCAAGTGCCGGTTTTCCCTGTCTTTTGTGGTTTGTGACCCACGGGACCCGATTGCGCAGCCATTCCATGCCAAAGGCTATAGTGGGCGAGTGGCGGAACTGGCAGACGCGCTGGACTTAGGATCCAGTATCGAAAGATGTGCGGGTTCAAGTCCCGCCTCGCCCACCAACAAACATGAGTGACCGATTGCTATGACCGACAAAGAGAACGACGCGCCCGAGACCGCAGTCCCGACCGACCCGGAAGGCGAAGACACCACGGTAAACGAAGAGACCGAGGTGGTTGAAGCCGACGGCGAAGAGGCGGAAGAGGAAATCTTCGTTGAAGATCCTCAGTTCGACATTGATTACAAGGGCGAATGCGCCTACGAAGTCAAGGTGACGATTCCGCCCGCGAACCGCAAGAAGCAGTCCGATGAGATGTTCGACGAACTGAAGCATGACGCCGAGGTTCCGGGTTTCCGCCGGGGCAAGGTTCCCATGCGCCTCCTCGAACGCAAGTTTTCCAAGGCGGTGCGGGGCGAAGTCGATTCCAAGCTGGTCAACGCGGCTTTCCAGAAGCTTGTGAAAGACAACGACCTGTACCCGATCTCGACGCCGGACATCGACGGCCTGGACGAGGTCAAGGACCTGCCCGACGACGCCGCGCTGGCCTTCACGTTCAAGTTTGAAGTGTCGCCGCGCGTGGAACTAGGCAAGTACCGCGGCATCGAGGTCGAGCGTCCCGTCGTGACGGTGGACGACAGCGACGTGCAGGAGACCATCGACGACCTGCGCAACCGCTATGCGGTCTTCGAGACGCTGACCGACGGCGCCGCCGAAGAGGGCGACCAGGTCATCATCGATTTCAAGGGCGCCGTGGACGGCACGGAGTTCGCCGGCGGTTCCGCCGAGAGCTATCCGTACATTCTCGGGACCAAGCGGTTCTTCCCCGAGTTCGAAGAGGCCCTCAAGGGCACGACGACCGGGCAGGAAACGACCTGCGACGTCAATTTCCCGGACGATTACCCGAACGACGCGCTCAAGGGCAAGACGGCCCAGTTCGCCATCAAGGTCAACGAGATCAAGCGCCGCCGGGCTCCGGAGCTCAACGACGAGTTCGCCAAGCAGGCCGGCCACGAGAACCTGGCCGACATGCAGGCGAAGATTCGCGAGCGCCTGGAAGAGACGTCGAAGGACCAGAGCCGCCGCATGGCCGAATCGCACGCGCTCGAGGCCGTCATCGCAGACAGCAAGTTTGAAGTGCCCAAGACCTTGATCGAAGCCACGACGGAAGAGACCTATCAATCCGAGGTGCGCGAGCTTCTCCAGATGCGCCTGCCGATGGCCGAAATCCGGCAGCGCGAAGAAGAAATGCGCGCGCATGCGCGTGAACACGCCCTCCACGACATCCAGTCGCTGGTGGTGCTCAACGAGATCGCCGAAGCGGAAGGTATCGAGGTAACGGAAGAAGACTTCGAAGAAGAAGTCGCGTTGTTGGCCCAGCGGACCGGCGCCGAGTCGGAAGCCGTGGCCAATTACCTCGCGGAATCCGGCCGCAAGAGCAGCTACGAGGCGCGTATCCTCCGCGCGAAGGCCTTGAAGGTCATCATGGACAATGCCCAGATCACCGACAAGGAGATCGCGCGCGACGAGACCGAAGACGCGCCGAAGGCTGAATAGAAAGAACGCATGATGGATATGACTACGCCCTTGGATGTGCGCGCGATTACGATTTACGAGCAGTCGAGCCGGGGCGAGCGTCCGTACGACATTTACTCGCGGCTCCTGGCCGATCGCATCATCTTTTTGGGGATGCCGATCGACGATTACGTGTCGAATTACATCATCGCCCAGTTGCTGTTCCTGGAAGCCGATGACCCCGACAAGGACATCAGCCTCTACATCAACTCGCCGGGTGGCAGCGTCACCGCCGGGCTGGCCATTTACGACACGATGCAGCACATCAAGCCGGATGTGACGACCATCTGTCTGGGCCAGGCCGCGAGCATGGGCGCGATCCTCATGGCGGCGGGGCAGAAGGGCAAGCGATTCGCGCTGCCGTATTCGCGCTTCCTGCTGCACCAGCCCATGGGCGGTGTGCGCGGGCCCGCGAGCGACATCGAGATTCAGGCCAAGGAGATCATCCGCATCGGCGAAATGATCGACGAGATCCTGGTGAAGCACACGGGGCAGTCCGTGGATATCATCCGGCGCGACAGCGACCGCGACTTCTTCATGGGGGCCACGGAAGCCAAGGATTACGGCTTGATCGACGAGGTCCTGCGCCGCGACTGAGCAAGCGCGGAAACCGAATATCAACCGTCCCCGGACCCCCGGTTCGGGGACGGTTTCTGTTTGAGGGGATGGCAACCAAGGCTGCTTTTCATATCTCCCATGACTCCCATACTTCCCATAGCTCTCATGGGAGGCATGGGAAGTATGGGAGCAATGAAGGGCAATCCGGCCCTGGCCCTAGCCGATGATGCGAAACCCTGAGCCCGGCGAATCGTCTGCCGCGGACCATGTCTCTTCTATGCGCAGGACTTTTGAAAAGGAAGGCCCGCGCCGGCACCATTCGAGCATTTGCTCGAGGGCCACGCGCGGGCCTTCAAAATCCGCTTCGACGCGACCGTCTTCGAGGTTGCGCACCCAGCCGCTTAAACCGAGCGTCAGCGCCTGCCGGTAGGTCGAGTAACGAAACCCGACGCCCTGCACACGCCCGTCGATTACGACATGCAATCGTTCGTTCAAGGCGGTGACTCCGCCGGACGCATCAGCCGCCGGTCACGCCGCCGGAGATGGAGCCCTTACGCTGCTGGGCCAGCAGGTTGGGCCAGGCGGTCATCCAGCGCGTGCGAAACTCCTGGTTCGTGATGCCAAAGGCCGCGCGGCACGCGGAGATTGCAACGCCGGGATCCGCGCTTTCGATGGCGGGTTGTACCGACGTCAGCAGGGAGCGGTTCGCGGAACGCGATATCACGTTGCACGCGTAGATTTCGACTTCCGGGTTTTCGGAACGCAGGGCTTCCTGCAACACCGACACGGCCCAGCGGTCCCCGCCTTCGATAAGCACGCCCGCGGAACGCGCGCGAAACTTCAGGTTTTCCGCCGTTTCGTCCATTCGCTCGTCGAGCTTCCCGCGCAGGTATTCCAGCCCGCGTGCGTTGCCCTTGGCGGCCAGGGCCATCGCGGCCTCGCGTGCCAGCGAAGCCACCTCGAGGAATTCGCGCGCGAGCAACTGCTCGCCCATCGGGTCGCGCAGCCGGAACAGCACGATGGCAATGCGGAAGCGTTCGACGCTCTGCGCATGGTCCAGCATCGCCTTCAATTGTTCGATCACGTCCTCGCCGCCGAGCGTCGCAAGACCGAGGACCGCCGCGTCACCCTTGTCGCCGTTGATATCGCCCAGCATTTCAAGGAGTGTGGGGATAATCTCGCGATTGCCGAGGCGGGCGAGGGCTACCGCGGCGGGCGCGGAAACGTCCGCGGCACGGTCGCGCACCATGGTCATCAGCGTGTTTGTGGCCGAAGTGTCGCCCACCAGACCGGCGAGTTCGGCGGCCATGCTGCGCGCCTGCCGGCTGCTGCCTTCGAGCCCCGGACTAACGGCGGGCTTGGCCGATTCCGGATCGTTGGCCAGGTACAGGGAAATGCCGGCCATGAGGGCCGTCGGCGGGTCGTTCGAGACGGCCAACTGCTTGAGGTACTCGTGCGCGGCGTCGATATCCTTGGTTATCTGCCCGGCGTTCGCCGCTTCGCCGCCCACGGTTAGAATGGTCTGGGCTACCGACCTGTTGCCCACCAACAGTGCGGCGGCCATCATCTTTGTGGCCTGGTCGTCCTTACTCGCCTGGAAGATTTCCGCGGCGCGATCCACGGCCCGGGTGACCACGGTGCGCTCGGAAGCGCTCAAGGCTCGCCCGATGTTCACTTTGGTTTCGGCCGCTTCGACGCGCCCGCCCTGCACCCGGATTTCCTTGAGGTCCGAGAAGAGGTACACGTTGTGCGTGCCGTCGGCCGCCTTGGTGGCCACGTAGTTCGGTCCCAAGCCGGTCACGTTCAGATTCGGATCTTCGGCGCCGCTTTTCAGTACCACGGTTACCATCGTTGGCGAGCCTACCAGGTCCGTCAACTGCGCGCCGCCCGCGTCCGTCAAGGGCACTTGCGCAAACGCCGGCGCCGCCAGGCAAAGTGCCGCGACGCATACCGCCACTACTCGTCCCCACACGCCATCAATGCAATTCAATTTTTTCCTCCTTGACGACCCGTTCCAGGTATTTCTTCGCCGCTTCCAGCGAAGGCACCAGGGGGTTGATCGTCAGCGCCTGCAATGCGTACTCATACGAACGATGACGGACCGCCTCGACGGTCAGCCGATCGCTCTCTTTGACCGAAAGAAAGATCCCTCTGAGAAAGCGCGGACAGTTTCCCACCGCGCGCGGTTCCCAACCCAACCGGCTTACCTTGGCCGGTACTTCCACGCTGCAATCGTCCGGGAGATCCCGGATGGCGCCCCCATTGCGAATGCACAGCACGGTTTCGCTTTCCGTGTCGTTTTCCAGCGCCTCGAGCAACGGCACCACGGTCTCCTGATACCAGGCCGCGTTGCGCTCGCGCGTGAGATCCGGCACTTCGGCGAGGCTTTCGCTTTCGTACAGCTTTAGGATCTGCTGTTCGACTTCCCAAAGGGCTTCCGCGCGGAAACGTGAACAAGCCTTTTGTTTTTTCAGGATCTCGTCCTGATGAAAGAACAGGCTGACCGTCCGCGTCGGGATCATTCGGAACAAGTCTATCAGATCGCAGTCGAATCCATCATCCCTTTCGAAATCTAGCCGCTCGAGCACGCGGCTCATGCAACTGCGGCCGTCCGCTTTTACGTCCTGAATCCAGCCCATTTGCGACAGGCCCACGTAGTCCACGGTAAGCTCGCTCGGGTTCATTTCGAGCAGTTCGGCGAGTTTTTTTGTGTAGATGTAGGGATCGTCGCACGCGCCGATCACCTTGAGCGGCGAATACTTGCACAGAGCCTCGACCACAATGCCCATTGGGTTGGACAGGTTAATGAAGGTGGCGTCCGGATTGACGCGCGCCACCGTATCGGCCATTTCCAGAACCACCGGCAGCGTGCGCAAGGCGCTTGCAAAACCGCCCGCACCGAGGCACTCGTCGCCCACCATGCCGTACCGCAGCGGCAGTTTTTCGTCGCGCAGCCGCGCCTGCATCCCGCCGACCCGCACATGGTTCAGGATGTACTTGGCCCCGCGGACGCCCTCTTCGATGTTCGTGGTGCCGATCACCGTGGCGGGAAAGCCGCTCTTCTTCAGGATGCGCTGGCACAGGCCCGTCACGAGGCTCAGTTTTTTCGGCGACAGTCCTATCAGGACAATTTCCTTCACCTTCACGTTGTGGCAGATGAGGGAGAGGATCAACTCGGGGATGTAAACGCTGCTGCCCCCCAGAATCGCTATCCGGTCAATGGTCATGCCGACACCTCCCTGTGTAACGCGCCAACGCCGCCACGAATTGGCCCTTAACGTAAGCTTGCTCGACGGGCGCATTCCACCCACGATTCCTGGAGAGGCCGGAGGAGAGACGTGTCGCTGCCAAAATGCTCGCTCGTGATGCGGACGATGGAAATACTGAAACGGGTAAGGCGGCTATGCCGCGGCAATGCCCGCTGCAACGTGCATGGGATCCACGACGGAGATCCCATGGCGTCGTCAGGCATTGTGGCATCGGTTCGCCTCCTAAAGGCTTGATTACCCCATGATCGGTTTGCACCTCAGCGGGTCTGGCCGCGCCCCGTAACGCAGGAGCGGCAGCACGGCCTTGCGCGTAATCACGGCGTCTACGGGCACCCGGACGCGGCAGCCCTTCCGCGGTCCGGCCTTTGGGGTGATCTGATTCGGATACCGGTATCGCTGTATCGCATCGGGCGTTGCCCGGAGAATGCAATCACGAACTCGTCGGAATCTCATCACCTTCGGTCTTGCGACGGACGACCCTTGCGTGGCGCCGCGCCGCCGCATGCTTCCCAAGACGCGATGCATCTTAGCAACATGCCTTCGCTCGTGCAAAATGCGCAGGCGGGATTTTTGCGAGCCCGGAAGTGTCTGGTCGCGATGAAAAGGGAACGCGCCGATCCGGTGTGTGGCCGGATCGGCGCGTCAGTTCGAGCAGGCCTGTAAGCCGAGTTCTGTCGTAGGGCCTTGCGGCCCCGGGACGGTCATTCGTCTGGGACGCACGTCACCGTGCGCCTCTAGCTTCCAACCCGGGAGCGAAGCGGGCCACTTCATAGCTCCCCTATTTGGAATTGCTCCGGGTGGGGTTTAGCCGGCGGGCCTGTCGCCAGGCCCCCGGTGCGCTCTTACCGCACCATTTCACCCTTACCGGCCCCGCTTGCGCGGGACGTAGGCGGTGTTGTTTCTGTGCCACTTTCCGTCGGGTTGCCCCGCCTTCGCGTTACGAAGCACCCTGCCCTGTGGAGCTCGGACTTTCCTCGACGCCGGCAAGCGGCGCCGCGACCGTCCGGCCTGCTCGTGAGTATCTTAGCATCATCGGGCGGGGAACCTCGAATAAGGGTCTAGGGTCCAGGGTTTAGGGTCTGGGGAGCGTCATTGTCTTCTAGACCCTAAACCCTGGACCCTAGACCCTGTATCACTTCCCCCCGATGTTGAACCCTTCTGGCAATGGTCGATTGCCGATGAGTATGAGATCCTTTGAGGTGTAAGGTTCGGTGAGGATGCGGGGCGGCTCGGGCAGGTTCATCGCCTGGGCCAGGAACGCCTTCCGCGCGACGTAGTAGTACGGCGTGGAGCCCGCCATTTGGCGCTGTATCGCGGCAAGGTCGGTCTGTGCCGGGATGGGCGTGCCCGCATAAAAGGCGAAGGCGGGATAGACCTTGATGGCTTCGACGGTATAGCCGGCTTTCGCGAGGCTGCCCGCGAGTTCCGCTAGTTCCCTGGGCGATTTGCGGCCGGTGTAATGGTAGCTCCGTACCAGCAAACCCGAAACGATGAGCACCAGCGCGGCCACGAAGATCGCCGCCGACCGGTATCGAGGGTGGGTCCAGGCGTAGCCCGCCGCCAGCACCGCCGCCGCGGTGAGCACGCCCACCTCGACCACGAGCGCCGGCACGCCTTCCGAAATCAGCGCGTATACCAGCAGTCCAAGCGCGAGCGCGGGCAGCACGGGATACAGCATGCGGCCCCACATGCGCATCCAGCGGCCCGTCCAGTCTTTCCGCCGTCCCTCGACATGGCCGGCGAGATGCACGCCCGTCGCGGCCAGCAGTAGTGGCACCGCAGGCAACACGTATTCGGTTTCCTTGCCCGCGATCAGCGAGAACACGCCGACGCTCAGCCACCCGGCGAGTACCGCAAAGCGATAGAAGCCGCGGTTCTCGTTCCAGGTTTCTCCCGAGAGGTGCAGCGGCAGCAGCAGTCCCCAGGGGGCGAGCATGATGGGCAGCCGGTAAAGGAAGTAGAATGGATCGCCGCTGTTGATGGCCGAGGCCACGTAGGTGCGCTCGGTTACCTGGCTGCGCAGCAGGCTATCGAGGTACTCCCAGCTCAGACGTTGAAGCACGGCCACCGCCCACGGCGTCGCCACGGCCACCCCCGTGACGAGGGTCAGCGCGAAAAGCCCCGTGATGCGCCCCCGGCCACGTCCCGCGCGGCGCCACGCCAGGATGAACCACGCGCCCGCGAATAGCGCCAACGCCAGCGGGAAACCGATGTGGATTCCCGCAAACTGCAGGACGAACAGAATCAGCCCGAGCGCAAACGCCGCCAGGGTCCAGCGCAGCCCCGTACGTAGCGTCGGTTCCGGGGCTTCAGAATTGAGAAGCAGCAAGGCCAGCCACGCCGGCGTGAGGAAGAGGAACGGCACCGGCCCTTTCAGCAGCACCGCCGCGCCCAGCGCCACGCCCGCGGCAAGCGACAGCAGCACGGCCGCGCCGGTCCGCGAGGCGGCGCAGGCCTCGCGCAGCCCGATGACCGCGAGAAAGGTGGCGAGCGTGAGCGGCACGTCCAACTCGGCCATGCGCATCATCTGAAGCACGAACGGCGAAGCCAGCAGCATCAGTGCGGCCCAGCGCGCGGCATTTTCGCCGGTTCGCTTGCGGAGGTATAGGTATGCCAGCACCACCAGTACAATGCCGGCCACGGCGGTTGGAATGCGCGCCGTAAGCGCGGAGATGGTTCCCGTGGCGCGATAGGTTTCGGCAATGGCCCAGTAGAGCAGGGGCGGCTTGTTCAGGTAGGTTTCACCGTTGATGGTGGGGATGACATAATCGTCCGACCTTAGCATCTCGGCCGGCGGCGCCGTACGTTGTCCCTCGTTGTCGGAGACCACGTCCATGCGGCCCAGTTCGAGGAAAACGGCCGCGACGCCAAGCGCCAGCAGCATCCATACAAATACCTTGCCCGAACCCTTCTCCAACTACGTGTCCCCCTTGTCCATGCCATTGGCGGAATCCGGCAGAGCCGCCTTACCGATACGCCCCTGAATGGAAAGCGACGTGCGAGTCCTTTCGGATCGGCACGCGGACCGGATCCGCCGGAAACGCTGCACGCTCGGCCCTGTTTCTAGCGCGTTTCCAAAGGCGCGGACGGTAATGGCGAGATTTCCCGTTCGGGCACGGCGACCTGTTCAGCCCCTCCACTCACAGGAGCCATCTGGGGGTTCGAGGACGGGAGCGAACCGGTACCGGCCGACGAGGGATTCCTCGGGTCCTGCACGCGTATGACGTTTGGCGGCAGTACGGGCGAGGTGACAATGCGCTGCCGGCGCGCGCGCGCAATGAAGTCGGTCCTGCCGTTTTCACGGGGCTTGATCGCCCGTTTGCCGAGGTAGTCGCGCTGCGCCGCATATTGGGGCTTCTCGGTCAGGTAAAGCTCCTTTTCGCGCTCCGACAAGACGGGGGAGTGGTCCACAACCTTCTGCGCCGTAAAGACGCCGGCCGCGCCCACCGCGTTGGATTCGAACGATCCGCCGTGGCCCCAGAAGATGGCGCCGCCGGCCAGGTCGGCGGTGTTGCGCAGCAACCAATCGGAGTCCAGCACTTCGTTGGGCCAGCTATAAGACTTCACCGGCGCCGGCCGCGAACCGGCCATGCCCATGTAGGTGCTGTACGCCAGTTCGACGGCGCCATAACGAGTTCCGCGACCCAGTTCAACAACGCCGAGGCCCGGGAACTTGCGGTTGCCCGTATCCAGAGACTTGACGAGGTTGTAGGTCAGGGCTTTGACGCCACGCCACAGGCCTTTGTAGGGGCGCAGGGCCGGTTCCTCCGGATTGCCGAACCCGAAATCCGCATGTGCGCTTACGGCCGACGCAAAGAGGAGGGCCGCTATGGTTGCGATTCGCATCGCTTTATGCATTGTTGTACATACTCCAACCGCGTAAACGATAGAAACTTCCGACACCCGAAGTGAGTAAACCCCAGCGCAGGCCCAACCGCATGCGCGGCGGACATTGCTTTGAAACGGTTGAACCGCATGAATCCAGACCACTTGCAGTATTCCATACCCCCGTCATCTTGTCAAACATAAACACCGTCGCTCGGCGTGACCGTCGGCGGCGTTTCGTTCGGGAAGGCAAGGCGGCGCAGGTCTGGCGAGGGTTTTGTTTGGGCATAAAGCATTTTAGTTCAGGTGTTTATGGGGTGTCTTTCCATGTAGATGGACAAAGTTTTCCGGGGAATGTTAGACTGCACGTGCCCTTATTGGAGTACGCGGCGGGATGGGGTAGGACTCGATACCGCAAGTCACAATAAGGAATTGTTCATGGAAACGGATATTAGACGCATTGCCGCCGTCGGTGGGTATCTGCCCCGACAGTGCGGCATTTCAACCTTTACAACCGACCTGTGTGAATCCATCGCGACGCAGTATCCCGACACCCGCGTTATCGCGTTGCCGGTCAATGACCGCCAGAATGGGTACAGCTATCCGGAGCGGGTTCGCTTCGAATTGGTCCAGCGCGAGATCGCCTCTTACCGCCGCGCGGCCGATTTTCTGAATATCAATGATGTCGATACGGTATCCTTACAACACGAATTCGGAATCTTCGGCGGCCCGGCGGGTAGCCACGTGCTGGCCCTTCTGAACGAGCTCAGGACGCCCATAGTCACCACCTTGCACACGGTTTTGCAGAATCCCGACCCCGAACAGCGTCGGGTCATGGCGGAACTTATTCAGCTTTCCGACCGGCTCGTCGTAATGAGCAGTCATGGGGCCGATTTCCTCCGTACTATCTACGATGTTCCGGAGTCGAAGATCGACCTGATTCCCCACGGGATTCCGGATGTGCCCTTCGTGGACCCCAATTACAACAAAGACAAGTTCGGCGTTGAAGGAAAGACGGTTCTGCTGACTTTCGGCCTGCTTTCCCCGAACAAGGGCATCGAAAACGTCATCAATGCGCTTCCTGCCATTGTGGAACGCCACCCGGATGTGGTGTATATCGTGCTGGGCGCCACGCATCCGCACCTTCGCCGTGATCAGGGCGAAACCTACCGCTTGAGTCTGGAGCAAATGGCCCGCGACAACGGGGTGGGGGACCATGTCATTTTTCACAATCGCTTTGTCAGTATTGAAGAATTGATTGAGTTTCTCGGTGTTGCCAACATTTATGTTACCCCGTATTACAATATGGATCAGATTGTCTCGGGCACGCTGGCGTATGCGCTGGGCGCCGGAAAAGCCATCATATCCACCCCTTATTGGTATGCGCAGGAACTCCTGGCGGACGGCCGAGGCATCCTGGTGCCGCCGGGCGACACGGCGGCTATTGCCGACAACGTCATCGCGCTGCTCGAGGACGAAACCGAGCTGAATGCCATGCGCAAGAGGGCCTACGTTTACGGCCGCGACATGATCTGGTCGCAGGTGGCCCAGCGGTACATGGAATCCTTCGAGCGGGCGCGCACCGATCGCTGCCACAAGCCGAGGGGCGACTTTGTGCTCTCGACCCTCGAACGCCGCCCGGGCGAGCTGCCGCCGCTGAATCTCGACCACCTGCGCCGCATGACGGACGATACCGGCATGCTGCAGCACGCGACCTTCAGCGTGCCCAATTACGACGAAGGTTACACAACGGACGACAACGCCCGCGCGCTCATTCTGTCGGTCCTGTTGGAGGAGGTGGGCGACCCTACCGCGGCCGAGGCGCGACAGTTGGGCTGCCGTTACCTGGCCTTCCTGAATCATGCATTTAACCCGCAGACCGACCGTTTCCGCAATTTCTTTTCCTACTCGCGGACCTGGCTCGAGGAGACGGGTTCGGAAGACAGTCACGGGCGCGCGCTCTGGGCGCTGGGCACCACGGCCGGCCGTTCCAACGATCCGGGCCTGCGCGGACTGGCCGGGCGCCTGTTCGACGAAGCGCTGCCCGTCGCGGTTGACTTCGAGAGTCCGCGTGCCTGGGCCTTTTCGCTTATGGGCATTATGGATTTCATGCGCCGCTTCTACGGGCACCGCGAGGCGCAACTGGCGCGCACGACGCTTGCCGAGCGGCTGCTCGAAGCCTTCCGGAGCAACGGGCGCGAAGACTGGCCCTGGTGCGAGAACAGGCTA
Source organism: FCB group bacterium (assembly GCA_034004565.1). Lineage (GTDB taxonomy): Bacteria > Hydrogenedentota > Hydrogenedentia > Hydrogenedentales > SLHB01 > JAVEWL01. Next base: position 13,716 of record JAVEWL010000029.1, read on the forward strand.
TCCTACTGCAACGCCAAGTTGCCACACGCGCTGATGCTGTGCGGCCACTGGCTCGAGCGTTCCGATATGGTCGACACGGGGCTCCAAGCCCTGGAATGGCTGATGAACGTCCAGCGCGAGGACGGCCATTTTGTCCCCATCGGCTGCCACGGCTGGTACAACTGTGACGCCGAGAAGGCGCGCTTTGACCAGCAGCCCGTCGAGGCGCATGCCTCCGTATCGGCTTGCCTGGAAGCGTATCGCATTACCGGGCAGGACCGCTGGTTGAAAGAGGCGCGGCGCACCTTCGAATGGTTCCTGGGGCGCAACGACTTGCGCGCGCCGCTCTACAACCCGATGACGGGCGGTTGTCACGACGGCCTGGCGCCCGATCGGGTGAACCAGAACGAAGGCGCGGAATCGACGTTGTCGTTCCTCCTGTCGCTCATGGAAATGCGGTTGTCGGAGAGCGCGGTGAAGCACAGCGACCGGATGAGCGACATCCTGGCGGCCTCCCAATCGTAGGCCTGGAGCGCAAGAATAGACGCCGGATGCGGTGGCCTGCGTCTGTTTAGTGTATTTTGGCTTCAGGGCGCATCAGGGTTGAATCCGCATGCCCTACCGTGAGCCGTTCAGGCTTGCATCCCGCAAGAAGCCGCGGATGGAAACCCAAGGCGGTCTCCGCCGGTTTGCGCCTGAATCCGTAGGCTTTTTCGCGGATTCAGGCGCAAAACGGCTCATCCCGAAGACGCGGATGGAAACCCATGACGGTCTCCGCCTTTGTCTCGAATCCTCGGGTATTCTCCTATGCCGGCACTTGTAGTGAGACGTCTATTATTTCACCTGTGCAAAAGCAAACATTCCCACAAGACCCACTTTCAAGACCCAAGCCCGAGAGGAAGGGGCTATTTGACTTGATGGGGGGCGGCGAATACTATCCTTTGGTTCAATAGCGTCTTACTACGTGGGAGAGAGGCATCGATGCACCCCTTTAGAACGCAGACATGCGGCGGCTTGCGCAAAGAGAACGTGGGCGAGGAAGTCCGTCTTTCGGGTTGGGTCCACCGGAAGCGGGATCACGGCGGGGTCGTGTTTATCGATCTTCGCGATTTTTATGGGATCACGCAGGTGGTGGTGAATCCGGAGAGCGCGTTCTTCGATGCCGTGGGCCAGGTGCGCAGCGAGAGCGTGATTACGATCACGGGTAAGGTGGTGGCGCGTTCGGTGGACACGGTCAACTCCGGGCTGGACACGGGCGAGATCGAGGTCGTGGCGGAGGCTTTCAACCTCGAAAGCCAGAGCGAGGTGCTGCCTTTTCCCGTGAATCAGGAATTGGAATACCCGGAGGAGACGCGGTTGCAGCACCGCTTTCTCGATCTGCGGCGGGAACGGCTGAAGAAGAACATCCTGTTGCGGTCGCAGGTGGCGAAGCTGACGCGGGAGCAGTTGCTGAGCCGCGGGTTTAATGAATACAACACGCCGATTTTGACGAGTTCGTCGCCGGAAGGCGCGCGGGATTACCTGGTGCCGAGCCGCTTGTATCCGGGCGAATTTTACGCGCTGCCGCAGGCGCCGCAGCAGTTCAAGCAGTTGCTGATGATCGCGGGCTTCGACAAGTATTTCCAGATCGCGCCGTGTTTCCGCGACGAGGACGCGCGCGCGGACCGCAGCCCGGGCGAGTTCTATCAGATTGATATGGAGATGTCGTACATCACGCAGGACGACCTTTTTGTCGAGGTCGAAATGCTGATCGTGCGGCTGTTCAAGGAACTCTCGAATAAGAAGATCAATGCCGAGCAGTTCCCGCGGCTGGCGTTCCGCGAGTCGATGGAGAAGTACGGCTCGGATAAACCGGATCTTCGTTTCGGGCTCGATATGGTCGACATGACGGACGCGTTTGCGGGGTCGCAATTGAAGGTGTTTGCTTCGGCGGGCGAGTCGGGCGGCGCGGTGAAGGTTATCAGGGCCGAGGGCGCGGCGGCGCAGCCCCGGAAGTTCTTCGACGATGCGGAATCGTTCGCGAAGTTGGAAGGCGCAAAGGGCCTCGCCTGGATCGCGCTGCGCGAAGGCGAGATGAAGGGGCCAATTGTAAAATTCCTCAGCGATGCGGAGAAGCAGACGCTGGTGGAGCGCACGGGCGCGAAGGAAGGCGATGCGTTGTTCTTCGGCGCGGGCGACCGGGCGACGACGAATTCGCTGATGGGCAAGGTGCGCGTGTACCTTGGCAAGGCGCTGGGGTTGATCGATCCGAATGTGGCGCACTTCTGCTGGATCGTGGATTTCCCGATGTTCGAGTACAACGAAGACGAGAAGAAGATCGACTTTTCGCACAATCCGTTCTCGATGCCGCAGGGTGACTTGGAAGCGCTCGAAACCAAGGACCCGCTGGATATTCTGGCGTATCAGTACGACTTGGTGTGCAACGGCGTTGAGCTGTCGTCGGGCGCGATTCGTAATCATCGGCCGGAAGTGATGCTGAAGGCGTTTCAGATTGCGGGTTACGACGAGGACACGGTGAAGTCGAAGTTCCCAGCGTTGTGGAATGCTTTCCATTTCGGGGCCCCTCCTCACGGAGGCATCGCGCCGGGGTTTGATCGCATCGTGATGCTGCTGGCGGACGAGCCGAATATCCGCGAGGTCATCGCGTTCCCCTTGACGCAGAAGGCGCAGGATTTGCTGATGGGCGCGCCGAGCACCGTGACGGAGAAGCAGCTTAAGGAATTGCACCTGGAGATTAAGCTGCCGCCCGAAGCGAAGTAGCATTACGAATTACCAATTACGAATTTGAGACCCCTGGGGCCGAGATGGCCTTGGGGGCCTTCTTTTTGCGATTGACGGGGGAGGGGTGGGATTATACAATGTGGTAACGGAGGTGCGATATGAAGAAGTTGACGAAACATGGAAATAGCTTGGCCCTCGTTATTGAGAAGCCGATTCTGGACCTCCTGAAGATCGATGCGAATACGCAACTCGAGGTGTCGACCGATGGCGATGTGCTTGTCGTGAGGCCGCATCGCCTTCGCAAGGACACCAAGCGGATCAAGGAAGCGCTGGAATGGGTGAACGCGAACTACGGCAGTGCGTTGAAACGACTGGCCGAGTAGGTGGAACCTTCCTTCCTGACAGTGGACGACGTTCTGGAAATTCACCGTGACCAGATCGCCCGTTATGGTGGATCTTCGGAGATACGGGATCCTTTGTTGCTGCAAGCGGCAGTTGCCCAAGCCTCGGCGACGTTTGATGGCGTGTATCTTCATCCCGACCTGATTGAAATGGCTTCGGCCTACCTCTTTCACCTGGTTATGAACCATCCTTTCGTCGATGGCAACAAGCGTACCGGCAGCGTTGCGGCGCTGGTGTTCCTCTATCTCAACGGAATCAGGCTCAAGATTGGCGAGGACGCGTTTGCCGACCTGGTCTGGGCTGTTGCGCAGGGAAGGGTTGGGAAGAGTGAAATTGGGAGTTTCCTGCGGAACGCGCTTGAAAGTCAAGACTAAGCGGAGCGTCCATTCCGAATTTGCCTGACGACTCGTTTCGATAACGAGCACGAGTACGAAATGGGACGGTTTCTCCAATCGAAAGTCGAAAATGGAAAGCCCCCGTCGCGAGGGGAACGCTTCGGGGGCCTTCGCTTGTCCACCCATGGGGTGTCTCTATGGTAGCCGGCTGGCCCCGTGACCGACGGGGTCACGAGGCCAACCGCTTCTGAGCGTGGGAGTACACGTTTGTGGCTATAGGTTGTATCCGGCTTCGTCGTGATCCGAGAGGTCGAGGCCCATGCGTTCCTGGTCGGTGGCGACCCGGAGTCCGAGAGTCAGGTCGATGGCTTTCAGGATGACGAAGGTAACAATGGCGCAGTAGACGATGGTGATGCCCGCGCCGTAGAGCTGCATGCCGACCTGGGCGGCCATGCCGCGTGTGGGTTCGAGGTGTCCGCCGAGGGACGGGTAGGCGAAGACGCCGGTGAGTACGGCGCCCAGGAACCCGCCGACGCCGTGTACGCCGAAGGCGTCGAGCGCGTCGTCGTAGCCGAGGGCGCGCTTCAGGGTCGTGGCCGCCAGGAAGCAGGCGACGCCGGCGAGGAATCCGATGGCGATGGCGCCCATGGGGCCGACGGTGCCGGCGGCCGGGGTGATGGCGACGAGGCCCGCGACCGCGCCGGACACGACGCCGAGGGTGGTGGGCTTGCCGTGGCGGACCCATTCCGCGCCGACCCAGGAGAGGGCGGCGGTGGCGGCGGCGAGGTGCGTGACGAGCATGGCCATGCCGGCGAGGCCGCCCGCGCCGAGGGCGCTGCCGGCGTTGAACCCGAACCAGCCGACCCAGAGCATTGCGGCGCCGGTGACGGTGAGGGTCATGTTGTGCGGGGGCATGGGGGTCGTGGGGAAGCCGACGCGCTTGCCGATGACGAGTACGGAGATGAGGGCCGCGACGCCCGCATTGATGTGGACGACGGTGCCGCCGGCGAAGTCGAGCACTCCGAGGTCGAAGAGGTACGCGCCTTTGCCGCCCCAGACCATGTGGCAGATGGGCAGGTACACGAAGGTGAACCAGAGGCCCATGAAGAGCAGCATGGCGGAGAACTTCATGCGTTCGGCGAAGGCGCCGATGATGAGTGCCGGGGTGATGATGGCGAAGGTCAACTGGAACATGGCGAAGACGGTTTCGGGGATGGTGCCCGAGAGGCTGTCGACGCCGACGCCTTTGAGGAAGACCTTGCCGAAGCCGCCGATGAAGGCGTTGACGTTCTTGGAGCCTTCAACCATGCCGGTGGCGTCGAAGGCCATCGAGTAGCCGTAGACGGCCCAGAGCACGGAGATGAGGCCTGCGATGGCGAAGCATTGAATCAGGACCGAAAGGACGTTCTTGCTGCGCACGAGGCCGCCGTAGAACAGCGCCAGGCCCGGCAGGGTCATGAAGAGCACGAGCACCGAGGAGGTGAGAATCCACGCGGTGTCGCCGGTGTCGAGGGTCGGATTCTGGGCGTATGCGGCGCCCGGCCACAGGGTGAGCACCGCGGCTCCCGCCGCCCACGTTGTTGCGATTGAGATTAACCTTCTTGTCTGCACGTCATGCCCTCCCAGGAATGCTGTCTTTATGCCGAACCGCGCGCTGGGTGCGAGTCCTTCTTATGGTTTGCGTTGGTCCCGGGTATGTTGCCGGGGAAACACTTTCCTGCGGAGGCTTAGAGCAACGGGCGTGCCATGTTTGGCGGCGGGAAGGGGGCGGGGCGGGGCGAGTGGGTTAACTGCTGGAGGATGCTTGAGATAACGCGGGGAGGGGTGGAGTGAGCGGCGGAGAGGTTTGGGCGGAATGAGGCTGGAAAGGCACGGAAATGGGAAGATCGGAAGAGCGT
>JAVEWL010000572.1:0-3967 GCA_034004565.1 FCB group bacterium
CGTATCGGCCGCGAGTTCCTGGGCATCTTCATGACCCCCGAAGTGGGCAAGGTCATGCCGCTCATCATCGGGGAGTATAATCATCTGCCGGCGCTCCAGGAGCTTTATCGCAACGAGGTGCTGCCCAAGCTCAACTTCCAGCTCGCCTCCCTTATCGAGCTTGGCGTGGCCACCGGGTACTTCCGTCCCCTGGATCCCGTTATCGCCTCGCGCTGCCTGATGGGGATGTTCTTTGCGTTCGTGATGACGCAGGAAGTGTTCGGGGCGAAACAGGTAACTCCCATGAATATCGACGATATCGCGGATACCGTGGTGTCGATTTACTTTCGCGGCGTGCTGAACGACAGGGAAACCCAATGAAGCGAACGGCAATTGTGATGGCTCTCCTGCTGGCGGCGTCCGGGCTGCCGGGGTGTACGCGGGAAGCGCCGGACTCGCTCGAGGTGACGGGGCAAATCGAGGGCGTAGGCGTGGATGCGGGTTCGCGCATTGGCGGACGCGTGAGCGAGGTGCTCGTCGGCGAAGGCGACCCCGTAAAGCAGGGCGACGTGCTGGTGAGGCTGGAGGCTTCGGAAGCCGAAGCGGCGCTTCTGGCGGCGCGCGCCAGGCAGGCGCAGGCGGAGGCCACGCTCGATAAGCTGCGCAACGGCGCCACGCCGGAACAACTGCGCCAGGCGGAGGCGGCCGTGGCTCAGGCGCGCGAACTCTACCGCAAAGCCCAGGCCGGCGCGCGCACGCAGGAGGTTGAAGCGGGCGCGTCGCTGGCGTCGGCGGCCAAGGCGCGGCTCGACGAGGCGCGCGCGACGTACAACCGCGTTCAGAAATTGTACGGGCAGAACGCGGTGTCCGCGCAGCAGCGGGACCAGGCGCGCGCGGCCTTTGACGCGGCACAAGCGCAGTACAATGCCGCGTCCGAGCAGGCGAGCCTCGTGAAGGAGGGCACGCGCGAGGAGGATATCGCCCAGGCCAAGGCCGCTCTCGAACGCGCGCAGGCGAGCCTGGACGAGGTGAAGGTTGGTGCGCGCAAGGAAGATATTGCGGCCGCGGAGGCGATCGTCAATGCGGCCAAGGCGGATGTGGCGCGAGCCGAGACGGCGTTGAAGGAAATGGTGGTGGTCTCTCCGCGCGACGGGGTCGTTGAATCGCTCGATGTGCATCCGGGCGATCTCGTGAAGCCGGGACCCATTGTGCGCATTGTCGATCCGGATGACCTGGATCTCCTGGTGTACGTGAGCGCGGGCGTGCTGGGGCAGTTGCGCCTTGGGCAGGAAGTGAAGGTTACCGCGGACTCGACCGGCGGCGAAATCTTCAAAGGCACGGTCAGCCGGGTTGCCACGCAGGGCGAATACACGCCGCGCAATCTTCAGACGCAGGAAGAGCGCGTGCAGCAGGTGTTCGGCGTTACGATCGATCTCACCTCGAACGGCGGCAAACTCAAGGCGGGAATGTCGGCGACGGCGCACTTCGCCCTGTCGCCGGAGGGAAGCGCGTGACGGCGGTTATCGAGACCCGCGGGCTCACGCGTCGTTTCGGCCACTTCACGGCGGTCGACCACGTTGACCTGAGCGTGGAGGAGGGCACGATCTACGGCTTCCTGGGGCCGAACGGCTCGGGGAAGTCGACGATGATCCGCATGTTGTGCGGCCTTTTGGGACCGAGCGACGGAAACGCCACCGTGCTTGGCTACGACGTGGTGCGCGAGAGCGAGCAGATCAAACAGTCGATCGGCTACATGTCGCAGCAATTCAGCCTCTACACCGACCTCTCGGTGATGGAAAACTTGCAGTTCTATGCGCGGATCTACGGGATCCCGCGCCGCGAACGGTCGGAGCGCATCGACGAGGTCATCGACATTGTCGGCATCGGAGACTACCGGAAGCGCCTGGCCGCCAACCTTTCGGGGGGCTGGAAGCAGCGCCTCGCGCTGGCCTGCTCGCTGGTACACCGGCCGAAGCTCATGTTTCTCGACGAGCCGACGGCGGGCATCGATCCCGTGGCGCGGCGCGATCTGTGGAACCTGCTGTTCAACCTTTCCGGGCGCGGCGTGACGTTTTTCGTGACCACGCACTACATGGACGAGGCGGAACGCTGCACGCACGTGGGCTACATCTATTTCTCGAAGCTCATCGTTTCGGGCACCCCCAATGAACTGAAAGCCATGCAGGATGTCCGGCCGGAGGGAACGGAGCGCTTTGAAGTACGCTGCGACCGGCTTCCGCACGCGATGCGCGCTCTGAACGAGTTCGATTATGTCCGCGATGCGACGATCTTTGCCGATTCGCTGCACGTGCTGGCGGATGCGCATTCCGAAACGCACATGAAGCATGACCTCGACGCGCAAGGGTTCACGGTTGAACTGATCACGCCCGTTTCGCCGACGCTGGAGGACGTATTCGTGACGCTGACGCGCGAGCGCGATCAGCAGAGGGCGAGCAGCCATGTTTAGAGGCCTGTCGTCGATCATCTACAAAGAGACCATTCACGTGCTGCGGGATCCACGCACGTTGTTTTTCATGATCCTGATTCCGGGCTTGCAACTCACCATCTTCGGTTTCGCCATCGACCTCGAAGTGCGCGACATCAAGACCGTGGTATACAACCTCGACGGGCGCCGCGAAAGCCGCGAACTTCTCGATGCCTTTCAGCATTCCGACTCCTTCGAATTCGTCGGGCAGGCCTTCTCCGACCACGAATTGAACGAGTTTATCGTTGCCGGCGAGGCTCGCGTGGGCATCAAGATTCCGCCGAACTACACGGACCAACTCATTCGCGGGGAACGCACAACGGTTCAGGTTCTGCTCGATGGGAGCGATTCGACCGTGGCCATGCAGGCCCTCAACGTCGCCAACGCCATCGCCATGGCGCGATCGATCGAGATCCTGAGCGAGGTACTGCCGGGCACCGGGGGTCCGCCGATCGAAGTGCGGCCGCGAGTCCTTTTCAACCCCGACATGCGCACCGTGAACTTCATGGTGCCGGGGCTCGTGGGCATTATCATGCAGATCGTCACCATGCTTCTGACGGCGGTGTCCATCGTGCGCGAGAAGGAGCAGGGCACCCTCGAACAGCTCATGGTCACGCCCGTGTCGCGCCTGGGGCTGATGGTCGGCAAGCTCGTGCCCTACGGCGTTATCGGCGTGGTGGAGACCGTCAGCGTGCTCCTCATCATGCGCCTTCTGTTCGGCGTGCCCATCCAGGGCAGCGTGGCGCTGCTCATGGTGTTTTCGCTGGCGTTTCTCTTTACGGCGTTGGGGCTGGGATTGCTGGTCTCGACGATCGCCCAGAACCAAATCCAGGCGCTCCAGCTCAGCTTCATCATCATCATGCCGTCGGTACTGCTGTCGGGGTTCGTGTTTCCGCAGGAGACGATGCCCTGGATTATCTGGGCCATCGGACAGTGCATTCCGGCTACCTATTTCATCCGGATCCTGCGCGGAATCATTATCCGGGGCGCCGGCTTCGAAGAGCTTTGGCTGAACGCCGCCATCCTTACCGGCATGGGCGTTGTCGTCCTCGCCATCGCCACCGCCCGCTTCCGGAAGACACTCGCGTAGAGGAACGAAGAACGAGGAAGGAAAGGGCGGGAAGGATACCCATTTTTGCTTTTTCTTTCCTCGTTCTTCGTTCCTCGTTCTTCTTTCCTCGTTCTTCTTTCCTCGTTCTTCGTTCTTCGTTCCTCGTTCCTCGTTCCTCGTTCTTGTCTCTTGATCGTTTTCCTCCTTACCCTCCATACTATTCACAGGATGCCCCTGTGCCCTTGAGGAGGAAACCCGACATGAAGAAGTCGGAATTCAAGCAGCAGATTCGCAACCAGTCCAAGCGTCCCAGCGGCGCCACCCGTTTCAACGCATCCACCCAGAAGGCCGCCTCCGACGCCATCGAGCAAGGCCGCCGGCAATTGCTCCGTTCCTGCGACGAAGGCGGGGACAACAACGCCAAGCAAATCAAGAGCGAGCTGATGTACCTC
>JAVEWL010000573.1:0-3964 GCA_034004565.1 FCB group bacterium
TCCACGCGCCAAGGCGTCTGAAGCCCCAGCGCTACCGTAAACAGGTCGTGCATCTGCATGTTCTCTACACCCCGACTTCAACTGCCGCGCAGGGTAGCCCGTCCACACGAAACGGCATAGCCCCAAATTTATTCGTATCGTCGTAGGAAAGAGCTGGCACTGCTGTGGCAACCGTGACCTTTGCAGTACGCCCATTTATCTCTACTTTAGTGATTTCACTTTGACGAAGACATGCCGCCTCATAGGTGCGCATGCTCTCGATATAAACGGATTCCTGATACTCGTCCCAGAAAGCCGCGTCGCTAGCCGTAACCAGCCGCTGAGGGTCACTACCACAGGCAAGCCATGCCTCGACAGTTCGGGCGGGCCCAGTGTGGTACCACCATGCGCCAAGCCAAAAGGCGCAACAACCAAAGACAGCAGAAGCGTCTTGTACATACCACCTCCCATCATTCCGCTCGAACATACGTGTCCTTACACGAAACACGAAGCGTGCAAAAAACGCCTCAGATTCGCCTTCTGCCAGCAAGGACAACTTGTTAACAAGCAATAGTCAACATAGACCCCATGCGTAACGATACTCGAGTATTTCGCCTGCCTGATCTGGCATGAAATTTCTTTTCTTCAGTACCTGTGCTAGGCGTTCGCAGCCTACTTCAAGAAAACTGTCTTTGCATTTTTTCCGGACCAAGGCGTGCCCGTCCATACCACAACATAAAAATGGCGCGTACCCAGTTATGCAAATCCACCTAAAACTTCGAAGAACCTATGCGGTATTTTCCAATACCGCCACACACTATAACAACCACCCAGATTACCACCCCATGCGATACCCTTGGGTCTTTTACTCAGACCTCCGATATTCCAAATCAGTGACCGCACGCGCGATTGTAACACCCATCTCGCGAACTGCACGTACCGCAGCCTGTTTTCGGTTGTTTACGTTTATAACAATGCTATGTTCATAATGGAAGATCAAATTCTTTTTTCTCGGTCGCTGCGCCCTGTCCGGTACGCATATCGTTGATCCATTTTCTAACAATTTCAGGTTTAGTTGGCGTGGCCGCCCCACCGCGAACACGCGCTTGGCAAGTCGATAAGCCTGCGCTCGTAAGCCTGAGTAGATTCTTTCCATTTTGGTGTTTACCGCAAGACTCCAGCCAATGTTTCGTATTTTTCCAGTAGTTGACTGCGGAGCTGCTCATCAAGTGAGTGAGAACATCTCTTCGCATTGGGGCAGATGAAAGCGTTTCGCTATCCTGGGCAACATGAAAAGCCGCAATGGTCATTCCGCTCCCATCTTCTCCAATGGGGTCGTCATAGTTTGGCTTCGCATAAAGAGTTATTTTCTCAGACATTCCAATCGTCCTTTTCAAAATTAGTCGTTTCGACTGCTGCGTAAGTTAATGACCATGGTACCGCTGCAACGTAACGCATTAATTTACGCTAAGACGTAACACCGGCGCACTGGTGACTCAACCCGAAAACCACAACTCAAAATCCCAGCCAAATTGAAAGGTAGGCCGCCGGTTACCCCATGTCAACGCGCACGTTCCCGGCGATACCACCTCGAATTCCGCAGCACGCCATCCTTTGTGCACCCGCTCACTCACCAGCCGCCCGCCGCAACGCCTCAAGATCACCCGACATCAACGTCTTCAAATGCCGCGTGATCCTTTCCACCGGCCAGTTCCACCAGCGTATTTCCAACAGTGCCGCGACGACCTCGGGCGGGAAGCGTTCGCGGATCGGGCGGGCGGGGTTGCCGCCGACTATCGTGTAGGGCGGGACGTCGGCCGTGACGACGGCGCGGGCGGCGATGATGGCGCCGTCGCCGATCCTTACGCCGGGCATGACGAGGGCGTCGTAGCCGATCCAGACGTCGTTGCCGACGACGGTGTCGCCCTTGAAGGGGAATGCCTCGGGCGGCGGCATGGCTGCTTCCCAGCCGTGGCCGAAGATCTGGAACGGGTAGGTGGTGAAGCCGTCCATGAGGTGGTTGGCACCGTTCATGATGAATTTGGCGCCGCGACCGATGGCGCAGAAGCGGCCGATGACGAGCTTGTCGTTCATGAACGGATACAGGTACAGGACGTTGCGCTCGAAGTCACCGGGGTGTTCGGGGTCGTCGTAATAGGTGTATTCGCCGACATCGATCTGCGGGTTGGTGACGGTGTTGCGGATGTAGCTGACCTGCGGGAAGCCGACCATCGGATGCGGGTCGGTGGGATCGGGGCCGTGCATGGGGTGTCCTTTTCGGGGCGGTTCGGTGTGAGCTTAGCGTCTCGGGCGTTTGTTGGTCGACGGCGTCGCGGGGCTGTCCATTCTGACCTTTTAGGATGCGTGCCGGCGCTTTCCCCTCATCCGGCCCTTCGGGCCACCTTCTCCCGGGGGAGAAGGGAAATGCGTTTGGCCGCCGGGCGTTTTTGGGCTGAGTGCGAACAACTCGGTCATGAGCGGGCGCTCGACATTCGGCGGAATGCGCTTCGCTTTTCCGCCCTACGTGGCCTGGTCGACGGCATCGCGGGATCGGCTGTCCTGACCGTGACGGCGTGCCAGCGCTTTCCCCTCTTCCGGCCCTTCGGGCCACCTTCTCCCGAGGGGAGAAGGGAACGGCGGGTGGTGCTCGCATGCGGGATGGGTGTGCTCAAGCGCCGCCATCCGGTTCTTCCGGTGAAGAAACGTTGTTTCGGACCATGAGTCGGATGTGCTACCGCTGCCGGATTCCGAATCGTCCGCCGCGCTCCTGTCCGGAACAAGGGCGTGATGTTGGGTATCATTGCGCCCTCGACATTCACGCCCCACGGCCCTGGCGCTCCTGGCGCCCTGGCGGCTCGCCCCTTTCCACGCATGCCCAGCTCCCCCGACGAACTCGAATCCCGCATCGCGCTGTGTCTGCTGCGTGATCGCGCCGGTCTTGCGCGGCGCGTGGCAGCGGCGCGCAAGCGGCTGGCGCAGGGTCAGCCGGCGGACCGCATGCTGGCGGCCATTGACGAGGAAGTGAACGCCTCCATTGCGCGGCGCGAGGCGCGTGCGGCGGCGTTGCCGAAGCCGACTTATCCCGAGGACCTGCCGGTGGTGGCGGCGCGCGAGGAGATCCTTGCCGCGCTGGCGGCGCATCAGGTGGTGATCGTCTGCGGCGAAACGGGTTCGGGCAAGACGACGCAGTTGCCGAAGCTGTGTCTCGAACTCGGGCGCGGCGTGGACGGGCTGATCGGCCACACGCAGCCGCGGCGCATCGCGGCGCGTTCGGTGGCGGCGCGCATCGCCGAGGAATTGAAGTCGCGCGTCGGCGAACACGTGGGCTTCAAGGTGCGTTTTTCGGATCACGTCGGCGAATCGAGCTGCATCAAGCTCATGACCGACGGCATCCTGCTCGCGGAATTACAGAGCGATCCGGCGCTGTCGGCCTACGACACGATCATCATCGACGAGGCGCACGAGCGCAGCCTGAACATCGATTTCCTGCTCGGCTATCTCAAGCGTCTGCTGCCGCGCCGGCCCGATCTCAAGCTCGTCGTCACCTCGGCCACGCTCGATCCCGAACGCATCGCGCGGCATTTCGGCGACGCGCCGATCCTGCGCGTCGAGGGCCGTTCACATCCGGTCGAGGTCCGGCACCGCCCGCTCACGGGGCGCGACGAGGACGACCGCGACCGCGATCTGGAAACGGCGCTGCTCGAAGCGGTGGACGAATGCGCGCGCCACGGACCGGGCGACGTGCTGGTGTTCCTGCCCGGCGAACGCGAGATCCGCGAGGCGGCGGAGGCGCTGCGCAAGCACCATCCGAAGCACACCGAGATCCTGCCGCTGTACGCGCGCCTGTCGGCGGCGGAACAGAACCGCGTGTTCGAGCCGCACACGGGGCGGCGCATCGTGCTCGCCACCAACGTGGCGGAGACGGCGCTCACCGTGCCGGGCATCCGCTACGTCGTCGATACCGGGCTCGCGCGTCTCGCGCGCT
>JAVEWL010000030.1:0-18986 GCA_034004565.1 FCB group bacterium
GCCCATCCAAGTACAGTTCATTTCTCCCGCCCCAGTGACGTTCCTCGATGTCGCCGCTTACAAGGACTTCGGCGTCGGCCGGCGTTCCGGTTGGACGGAGGCCGGGAACGAGGGTGTACTGGGACCATTCGTCGATGCGTGCGGGATCGCCGCCCTGCTGCGCCGACGATGGACACACCAAATACAGTGGGTCATCGAGATAGTTCGGATAAAGCGCACTCCACCGGTCGGGGAAAGCGCCGCCGTTATCCTCCGCATAGTGTTTCATGCACAAGCCAATGCTCTTGAGGTTGTTCTGACAGGCCGCTCGTTTTGCGGATTCGCGGGCCAGGTCAACCGAAGGCAGGAGCACGAACGCCGCCACGGTGAGTGCAATCCCTAATAGCCCCAGGACAACGCCCAGTCTCGCCATTCCCGCGCCCGGCATGCGATCGTTGCGGCAGATTTCAGCCAACGCCCCCTGCTTGCCTTCAAGGATCGACTCAGCGAACACCGTGTAGCCCCTCTTCTGCTTTCGCGTGTCAGGACGTTTCGGCGAATCCCATGCTCAACTCCGCGGCGACGACGGCAAGCCGTTTGTCCCGCGTCCAGAGAGTTGCGGTCGCTCCCAAGGCCACCGAAGCCAACAAATGCGCATCGATGTAACCGATGCCTCGGCCCATGAGCGTACGGCGCTCTATGAATTCCAAAACCTCTGGATCCGTGGCCACGGGCGCCGCCGGCAGTTCCGCCAGAAGCGTGAGCACCTCGGCTCGGTTCTGGAGGTTGCCGCACGCGAGTTCACCCAGCACATAGGGGTGCATCAACACGTTCCCCGCGTCAAGCGCGGCAGCCAGCAGGGGCTCGCCGGTACGCAAATGGTCCACCCAAACGGAAGTGTCGACAAGGATCATGGTTTGCCCGAGCGGCGCCGGGGCTGCGCCTGCAACTGGGGTTCGCTACCGCCAAGCAGTGCGAGTCTGCGTGCGCTTTCGCGCTGAATAAGGGCGCGAAGTCCCTCGTGAATCAAGGCCGTCCGCTCGCTCATGCCCGTGATACGTTGGGCTTCCCCGAGCAACTGTTCGTCCAGGTTGATGGTAGTGCGCATGGCGATTCGCTCCTGTGGTCCATGCACAAAGTATACATCATTTGATGACCAAAATGATGCCTATGCCTTTTCGTTTCGCCCCTGCGGCATGTGGGCGTTGCCCCGGTCGCTCAAGTGTTCGGGGACAGTGTGAGTGTCCACGGCATGCGCACTTTTGCAGGCCACTCAAATACCATAGCCTTAGGCTACGTCTGAGCCGCGCCAACACCGGTTAAGTATACCGCTGCACCACCGATTCTTGCTAGAGTATCAGAGGTACTTACCGTATAACTTCGGTCACTTGCATCATAGAACTTACAGGGGGCGGCGTTGATAGATGCATAACCCAGAATGCGACGTAACACGCATCGAGGCTATCCTGGAAGATCTTTTCCAAAGCGCGAAGCGCGTCGATGAGTTTGAGTACATATGCGCATTTATGCGTGCCGCCAGAGGTCTATATACGGAATCTCAGGACAGTCTTCGCGAAGTGCGGGCTCTCTACATGGATGTGCTTCATTTGACCGCCCAACCATTACGTCAGGAGACGCTTTTCCGCATGGGGCTGCTTACGTATTGTCACCTGATAGAGGCGGATGCCCTGTACGAAATTCTGGGAAATATGCTTCGCGTGCTCCAAGGTGAGCGTTGTATTCCTGAGCCGTTGCCCCAGACTCCGGGCAAGGCGGGCATTGTCAAGTATCTTGTAGAACGAGCCTCAATCCTTGGGAAGGAAGACTTGGCCAGTCTTCTTGGTCGAATGTATTGCAGTTCTATTAGGAACGCTTTTAGCCATTCAGATTATGTGCTTGACGAGCGAGGAATGTGTACGACAAAAGGCCGATTTGATATTGATGGGATGAAGACAAATTTCCTCGAATACGGTAGAGTGCTTGAGATAATCACTGGAGGCGTTGGATTCTTCAACAGTACGCTTAATACTATCGATAGACACCGCAAGTCTTACAGGGCAGACGTAGTACTTACACCGAGATTAGCCACCAAAGACGGCTTAAATAAGGTTAGGATATTGGCCGATGAGTGTCGAGGCGTGTATGGCCTTGAATTCTTATGCTGAGGCAGGCGGCTCATCGCAGCACGACCATGAGCGGAAACTGTTAACCGCTACCCGTGAAATCAGCATTACATTGGAGAGACGCGGGGGAATTCTAGTATGAAAGAAAGCATAGAACCTGGGAGGATCGCACCATGAGAAACGGCTTCATAACAGCTGTAACCTGCTCTTTACTTCTTTCTTGGCCCAGCATCGGTGGAGAAGAGAATGGAACCGCAGCGAAGCAATTTACACAGTATCGGGCTGAACTTGTCAATGTAAGCAGTGACCTAATAACCATTGCAAAGAGCCTGAAGGGTCTTGACTCTGACATTGCACAAGATCTTATAGACGTAGCAGATGTGGGCTGCGCGGAACTAGACAACATAAGTGACTTGCTAACGATAAAAGACTTGGTGCTAGGTAGAGAGGATAGGGAAAGGATTCTTCCTCTCATAGCCAGCCGCATCGATTTTGTCTCAAAGAAGATTCCTAATTCCGTCGACAGGGTCAACCTCTCAATTTCTTATACCCATCACCAAGGCGTCATTCTCTCGGCGAGTCAGATACGTGATACCCTCAGAAAAGCCAATGACTTACTAACCCGAGCTTCGACGTTGGGAATTGATGAATAGAGGACTCATATACTCACAGAAATCATCGGGGTAATCTTTACTCCCTTTTTCAGAACAACTGCCTGTCCAGCGTCCGGTACTGAATCGCCTCGGCGACGTGCTGGTCGGCGATTCCGTCGACGCCTTCGAGGTCGGCGAGGGTTCGTGCGACGCGGAGGACCTTGTCGTAGGCGCGGGCGCTGAAGCCTAGTTGGTTGATGGCGCGTTCGAGCATGGACTTGGCGCCTTCCGAGACCGGGCAGTGTTCGCGCAGGCCCCGGGGGTCGAGGTGGGCGTTGCAGCCGATGCGCGTGCCGTAGCGGGCGCGCTGGCGGTCGCGGGCGGTCTGGACTTCTTTGCGGACCTCGGCGCTGGTGGGGCCGCTGGGGCGCGCGTCGGTGAGTTCCTCGAAGGAGAGCGCGGGCACGTCGACGTGGATGTCGATGCGGTCGAGGAGGGGGCCCGAGAGGCGGCTCATGTAGCGCTGGATGTCGGCGACGGTGCAGCGGCATTGGCGGCGCGGATCGGTACGGCAACCGCAGGGGCAGGGGTTCATCGCGACGACGAGCATGAAGCGGCTGGGGTACGTGACCGCATAGTTGGCGCGGCGGATGTGGACGAGGCCCTCTTCCAACGGCTGCCGCAGCACTTCGAGCGCGGCGCGGTTGAACTCGGGCAATTCGTCGAGGAACAGGATGCCGTTGTGGGCAAGGCTGACCTCGCCGGGGTGTGGCATGCTCCCCTGCCCTCCGCCGGCGATGGACACGGTCGTCGACGTGTGGTGCGGCGAACGGAACGGCCTCCTCACCACGAGCGAGGGCCGCGAGCCATTCGTCTCGGCAACGCTGTAGATGCGCGTGGTCTCGAGCGATTCCTCGAAGGTCATGTCGGGCAGGATCCCCGACAGGCGCGAGGCGAGCATGGTCTTGCCCGTACCCGGCGGCCCCACCATCAGCAGGTTGTGTCCGCCCGCGGCGGCGACGGTGAGCGCGCGCTTCACGTGGGCCTGCCCCTTCACCTCGGTGAGGTCGGACGCCGTTCTGCGGGCGCGGTCGTACACGGCGGCAAGGTCGCTGACGTGCGGCGCGATGTCGCGGTGGCCGCTCATGAACGCGGCGGCCTCGTTGAGGGTCGACACGGGGATCACGTCAACCCCTTTGGCCACGCCCGCCTCCTCGGCGTTGGCCACCGGGACGAGAATGCCCTTCAGCTTGCTGTCGCGCGCGGCGAGCGCCATCGACAACGCCCCCGACACCGGCCGCACCGCGCCGTCAAGCGCAAGCTCGCCCACAAGCGCGTATTCCGAAAAGCGCTGGCCACGAAGCTGGTCGGTCGCGCCCAACAACCCAACCGCAATGGGCAAATCGAGCGCGCTGCCTTCCTTGCGCACGTCCGCGGGCGCGAGGTTGGCCACGATGGTCCCGTGCGGGAAACGGAATCCGGAGTTCTTGATGGCGGAGCCGACGCGTTCGCGGCTTTCCTTGACGGCGGCGTCGGGCAGGCCCACAAGGTAGAAGCGCACCATGCCGGGATACGCATCCACCTCGACGCCCAGTTGGTAGCCGTCGATTCCCAGCACCCCGCAGCTCAACACCCGCGCCAGCATGTTATACCTATCCCCCGCACTACGCCTGTAATCCGGGAATGATGTTACGGGGAATAAAGGTGCGAATCAAATCGCCGGCATCCCGAAACGAAGAAACGGCTCGACCCTTTGGGGCCGAGCCGTCAAGAATCCGTTTGCAGATGTTTCTAACCGCGCCTGAAGAAACGGCGCCTGGCCAACCCGGCAAGTCCAAGGCCCACCAACGCGACCGAGGCGGGTTCCGGAACCACCGTTTTTCCGTCGTTCGTGAGGTTAAAAGCCATCTCCCCCTCGAGGCTAAACCAAGAGCCCTCAATATACTGTCCGTGCGTGCCGAACGGAGTCGTTTGGCACCAGCCCCACGTATGGCCGTCCGTGTCGTTCTGGATTTCGAGCCAATACTGCGCGCCGGCCGTCAGCGATATCGGATCGAGATCGAGTGAAAACGCGTAGAAATTGAACAGGCCCACCCTTTGCACAAACGTCCGCGACACGGAGCCCACATGGTTGCTGTATACCACGGCACCCGGCAAAGCAGCCGCAGCGGCCGTATCGTAGATCGTGACCGTAAAGTCATCGGCGGCAGGGGTGTTGCTGGACCCATATGAGCCCCACCAGTGAATATCCGTGATTTCACTCGCGCCCGAACCAAGGACAAAGTCCTGGGCCACCAGAAATTCGGCATAGCTCGGGTCGGAATACCATATGGAATAGTAATCCGAGGGCCCGTTGTCGTAAATCACGCTGCCAGCCGCCGGAAGCGCGAAAAGGGCAAGACACGCCCCTGCACTCAAGAACTTATGGATCGTCTTCATGGTTCTCTCTCCCCTTATCGAGTCCTCGCGCTTGAGATTCATTGCATGCGCAGATTGATTACTGGTCTAGCTCCTGGATTGAGCATGCGTCGTCGCAGTACCGGAACAGGAGGGGCCCACCCCCTCGGGGTCGAGCCACAGTCTGTATCGCTTGTACGAGCGCTCTAGCCGCGCTTGAAGAACCGGCGCCGCGCCAAACCGGCTATGCCAAGTCCAACCAACGCAATCGAGGCAGGCTCCGGAACGACGCCTTTCTGACCGTCGTTCTGACCGTCGTTGGTGAGGTTAAACGCCAACTCCGCGATTTCACGATACCAATGGCCATCGTACTCGCCGTGCGAACCGCCCTCGTAGCTCGCCGTGGACCATCCCCACATACTCCCGTTCGTATCGTTCACGATCTCGAGCCAGTAGGTTGTATCGGCAGCCAGTGTAATCGGATCGACGAGAAGCGAATACGCGTAGATAGGGAGTTCACCGACACCATTCAAGCCTGGGTCGACGCGTGACACGGCGCCCACATGGTCGCTGTACACTACAGAACCGGGGACTGATCCAGCCGGGCTCGTGTCGTAAATTGTGATCGTAAAATCGTCGCCTTCCGGAGGGACTAGGTACGAAATGTATGAGCCCCACCAGTGGATATCCGTGATTACGTTCGCCCCGGGAGCGAGCACGAAGTCTTCCGCCACCCTGTAAAGAGCGTAGCTGGGGTCACTGAACCAGATGTACCCCTGGTCGGGCCCTCCATTGTCGAAGATCACATCGCTCGCCGCCGGGAGGGCAAGCGTCGCCATCAGCAGGATGGCACAAAGTATTCTTCTCCCCGTCCTCATACCCTTGATCTCCAAGTTAAGCTGCCCCGCAAATCTCCCAAACACTTTGAGCGCGCCCCCACCCCTGGTGTTTGAAGCTCGCCACGCCGTGGCGTGACCAAAAGTAAGAGCAAGAATTGCGCCAAAAATGCTATCAGTGCGACAACTTCTTGAGTCTACACCTCTTACGCAAGATGTACGCGCGAATGAGAAGCGTGCAGCGGTCAAACTCGCTGTCATCGGAGCTTAACTACCTGTATGTCATGACAAATAGTTGCACTACAGCTTCTGTGTTAGGGGGGGTGTTAATGCAGGAAAGTGGCAGCGAAGCGCGAGGTCGGACGGTGCGCCTGCGGAAGGCCGCGCTTTCAGCCCGCCGCCCATGGTTACTTCGGGCAACATCTCGGTTCAGAGGAATCGGTCTGATCGTACCGCCAAGACGTATGCTTGCTTGTCAGAGCCCAATCGCCTGCTTACGGTCTCTTTCTAAATCCGACTCGCTGGGCATTGGAATCCGGGTGGGCCTGGCAAACGTTTCTTCCCGAGCGTGCGCATCGGGCGCAGGTTCGTCTTGCGGCGCAGGTTGGTCAAACACATCCACATACGAAGACGGTTCCACGCCTTCCGCTTCGGATATCGGCGCGGAGGCTTCGGCAGGCTCATCGGTCCCGGACTGCGGAGCGGGCCCTTGCGCGGATGCTTCCGAGTTGGACTTACGCCCCTGCTCGGGAAACATTCCGAGCAGGCGCGCGGCCAGCTCGGCGGCCTGGAGCTGCACGGCTTCCGTTCCGCCGTAGAGCATCTTCTCAACAATCACGCGGCGAACGGTGTCTTCGTCGAACGAACCTTGCAGCGGTTCACGAGACGATGGCGGAGCTTGCGGCGGTGCGCCGTGGGTGTTGTCTTCGAGTGCGGCCGGGGGACGCCTCAACGCGGACAGGCACTGCTGGCGGCCGTTCTCGATGTCCGGGTTGCCAGGGAACTGTTTCGCCAAACCGTCGAAGATGGCCAGCGCCTCGCCGTAGCGGCCGGCATAGTACAGGTCGACGGCCTCGCCGAACTTGCGCTTGGCGTCCTCGGGCGGATTGTTGCGCCCTTCCCACCACACCTGACGCGCATGCAGCGGCCGTCCGCCGGCCTTCGGCGGCGGCGTGGCCGAGGCATTCTCGTTGCCGATGGTGACGATCTGTCCGCATGTCGGACACAACCCCGTCTTGCCCACGGCCGAACGGGGCACCTGCATCCGCTGTCCACACTGGCAGGTGACGATCAACTTGCGCATTCGGTTCCCTCTATGCCTGATCCGGCTCAATAAACCGCAACAACGTTTCCATCATCAAGTCGTCCGTTTCCGGCGCATCCACGAGCTCCGGCACCAGCGTCACCTGGCTCGGGTCCACGGCCTTGGACGGCGGCGCGGCAAACGCGGCCTGCCTCTCCGAACGCTCCTCGGCCTCCTCGGCCCGGCGCAAGGCCTCCGCCAGCCGCGACTCAGCGGCGCGTAGATCGTCGCCCATGCCGCGGGCACGCTCGTCGGCCTCCCGGCGCAACGACTGCTCCAGTTCCAAATCCCCGGCAACCCGATCGAGTTCCCTCGACAGCTCGCCAATGCGGGCCTCGGCGGCACCCGCCGCACGCGCGGCCGCGCCCATCTCCGAAGTCAACACTATATTCGCCTGTTGTAATTCTTCGGCGCGAGCGAGCGAAACCCTCAGTCCCGATTCCAGTTCTGCGGCGTTCTTGGCGTCGGCGCGCGCCTGTTTAAGCTCGTTCCGGGCCGCCTCCAGTTCGCCGGCCAAACGTTCGGCGCGGGCGGCGGCCTCCATGAAAGCCCGCTCCGCCTCGGCTATCGCGGTCTCGATTGCCTCCATGCGCGCCCGCTGGTCCTGCGCCTCGCGAAGGGCCTGCGCGGCGCGTAACTCCTGTTCCCGCTCCAACTTCGACGATTCGAGGCGCGCCGCACGCTCCTCGCGCAACTCCTCCCGGAGCCGCTGCAACTCGCCTGTCGGATCTTCCGAAACGGGCAAGGCGGCGGGAGCCGGGATCAACGCCATAGCCTGTTGTTGACGCTCCACTTCCGCAAACGCCTGCCGGGCTTGCCCCTCCGCCGCGCCCAAGGCTTCCGCGGCCCGCTCATACGAAGCACGCAGGGCATCCCTATCTTGTTCCAGGATTTGGACTTGCCCCTCCAGCGCCTGTCCGCGCTCCACCAGCGGCCGCACCCGCTCCAGTTCTTCCTCGATACGCCGTAACTCGCCTTCGAGTCCCGCCACACTCACTTCGGCCGCCTGGCGTTCGTGCCCGGCTTCGGCCCGAACAGCGCCCAACTCGTCTGTCAGGCGAGCAACCTCCGCCTCCAGCGCCACGCAACGCTCTTCGGACTCCGGCGACGGAGTTGCGTTTCGCGCGATGCGCAACGCCTCCTCGGCCACGGCCCGGGCCTCGCGCTCCGCCGTCAATTCCGTCTGTAGCCGCTCGACATCCTCGTGCGACTGCGCCAGCATGGCTTCCAACTCGCCCCGCGCCCGCGCCGAAGCCTCCAATTCCCGCGTCACACGCAACGACTGCGCCAGGGCCTCCTCGATGCGCCCGGTCTGGCTCGCAATGCGCTTGCCCTGCTCGTTCAGGTCGCCTTCAAGCTGTTTGCGCTTCTGGTACAACGCCTTGGCAAGCTTGTCCGTCTTCTTGAACCGTTCTTTGTAAGCGCCGAAGCGGTCCTCGGCGGCCTTGAGCAAACCGCGCAGGTGCTCGAGCTTTTCGTCGGGGGAGAAGGGCCGGGATTGGGAGGGGTCGTCTACACGCGGTACGGTCAGCAAGCCCATGCACAAAGCACACCAACCGTGCCGTCCCGACATTTCATCGTCGACCGCGTACTGTTTGCCGCAATGTGGACATGCAAGTTGAATCATAAGACTGCACCGGACCGCGGAAAGGACCTTCAAAAGCAATCATACTGCACCCCGCCCCAATTGTCGAACCTTATCCCCGTTTTCATTCATCATTCAGAATTCACAATTCAGAATTTCTCTCCGCATTTGTCCAAAGCCTCCCCCTCGCGGTACTATAGGTGTCCGGGTGTTGGTTGAAGGATTTTAAGAAGAAGCAGGAGCCGTGCGCCTCCCCGCGCGCCCGGCCGAAAGGCGGTAACCGAGCGAATGCCTGAAGAGTCCCAGTTGAACGTAGCCTACCTGGCGCCGGAATTTGGCGCGGTCACTTCGACCTTTATCTACCGCGAGATCGAAGCGCTCGAAAGCCTGGGCGCGCGTGTGGACACCTACTCGACCCGCCGGCCCTCCGAGTCCCTGGTCTCGGCCGAGGCCGTGCCGCTCATCGAACGGACCACGTACCTCTACGATCTGTCCAAGTCGCAAGTGCTGCTCGATGCCGGGGCGATGAAGTTTGGTTCGCCCCTGCGGTATTTCCAGACGGCCACGAAACTCTTGCACGACGTCTTCGCCGCGAAGGTGCCTACGCCGGCGGACCGCGCGAAGCTGGTCTGGCATTTTCTCGTGGCGTGTTCGCTGGCGCGGCGGCTCGTGGCGCGCAAGACCCAGCACCTCCATGCGCACTTCGCCCACGTGCCCACCTCGATTGCCATGTACGCCGCCGGGCTGGCGGGCATACCGTATAGTTTTACGGCGCACGCCAACGACATCTTCGAGCGCCCGACGGCCCTGCGCGAAAAGGTTGCCCGTAGCGGATTCGGCGCCTGCATCTCCGAATACAACCGCCGGCATCTGAGCGACATCGGTTGCGCGCCCGCAAAACTGGACATCGTCCGCTGTGCCTTGGATGTCGAAAACTACGATTACCGCGATCCCAAGCCCCCCGGCGACCCTCCGATGCTTTACTCCGTGGGCCGTTTGGTCGAAAAGAAGGGCATAGGAATACTCATCGAGGCCCTGAAACACCTGCGGGACCGCGGCGTCGCGTTCCAGTGCCGCATCGTGGGGAACGGTCCCCTGACCGACGCCCTCGCCGCGCAGGTGCGCGAATTGGGCCTGCAAGACCGCGTGAACCTGGCGGGCGGACAACCGCAGGAACGCGTGAAGGAATGGTTTCGGGAAGCCGACGTGTTCGTGCTGCCGTGCGTCGTCGCGGCGAGCGGCGACCGCGACGGCATCCCCGTGGTCCTGATGGAAGCGATGGCGCTGGGCGTGCCCGTGGTGACGACGGCCGTGTCGGGCATTCCCGAATTGGTCGAAGCGGAACGAAGCGGGCTCGTGGTGCCGCCGGGCGATGCGCTTGCCCTGGCCGATGCGCTCGAACGCCTGCTGGGCGATCCCGAACTGGCCCGCCGCCTCGCGCGGGAGGCTCGCACCACCCTTGAGACAACGTTCGAATCGCGGCGCAACGCCGGGATTCTGTGGAGAAAAATGCATGAGTGTGCCCGAAGCACAAGTTGAGGCCGCGCAATCCGTCGCGCCAGGACGCCGCTACGCGATCGTCATGCCCACCCGCGACGAAGAGAAGTTTCTCGAAAACACCATCGACTCCATCCTGAAACAGTCCATCCTCCCGGTGGAACTGGTCATCGTGAACGACGGCTCCCGCGACCGCACCGGCGAAATCGCCGACGCGCTCGCCGCTGAGCACCCTTGGCTGCACGTCGTGCACCGCGAGGATCGGGGCGCGCGTAAGGTCGGCGGCGGCGTCGTCGAGGCCTTCTACGCCGGCTACAACGAGCTGCGCTCGGAATGGGACTACCTCGTCAAGCTCGACGCGGATCTCACGCTCCCTCCCGCGTATTTCGAGGGCATCATCAAGAAGATGGAGGCCGACCCGATTCTGGGCTCGGCCAGCGGCAAGGTGTTCAATCCCGTCGGCGACACATTCAAGGAGGAAGGCATCGACGACGAGATGGTCTCCGGCGCGGTCAAGCTGTATCGTCGCGCCTGCTGGGACGACATCGGCGGACTCGTGCGCGAGGTTATGTGGGACGGTATCGACTTCCATCGCGCCCGCATCAAGGGTTGGAAAACGCGCAGCTTCCGCGACGACGATCTCCGCATCATCCACCACCGGCTCATGGGCTCCTCGCATAAGAGCATCGTGCACGGGCGCATGCGCTGGGGTCGCGGACAGTACTTCATGGGCACGCACCCGCTCTACATCTTCGCGAGCGGCGTGTTCCGCATGCGCGAACGGCCCTACATCCTCGGCGGCCTGCTGATCATCGCCGGGTATTTCCAGGCGATGTTCGAAGGCATGCCGCGCTACAACGACCTCGAGTTCCGCAAGCACCTGCACAGTTGGCAGCTCAAACGGATCGGCCTCGGCTTCATCGCGCCGAAGGTCGAGCCCGTCCGCCGCGAGACCGCCGCCTCGTGAGCGGCCGCATCGACCTTACATTCGTCGCCATCGGCTACAACGAGGCCGGCTCGATCGCGGAATGCATCGCTTCGCTACGTCAGGCCGCGCCCGAGGGCGTATCCATCGAGATCCTCTACGTCGACGGCGGTTCGCAGGACGCCAGCATCGAAGTTGCCACTAGTGCCGGCGCGGACCGCATACTCGGCGGAGACAAGCGCCGGCGCGCCGCCGAAAACCGCAACCTCGGCCTGCAGGCCGCGCGCGGCGAATTCGTGCAGTTCGTCGACGGCGACATGACGCTCGATCCCGAATGGGCGCGTGTGGCGGTCGAGTTTCTGCGAACGCACCCGGAAGTCGGCGCGCTCTGCGGCAACATCGACGAGACCCGCACCGGCCTCATTGCGCGCGTGCTCGAACTCGACTGGCGCCGCTGCGAAGGCAAGGTCACCCACGTCGGAGGCGCCGCCATGTTTCGCCGCGACGTTATCGAGAAAGTAGGCGGCTTCCCCGAAGACATGCCATACGGCGAAGAGCCCTGGCTCTGCTGGCGTATCCGGAATGAGCTCGGCCTCGGCGTGCACCAGCTCGACCGCCGCATGGTCAACCACGACCTCGCGTTCCGCGGCTTCCGCGACTACTGGCGCCGCGGCGTGCGTTGCGGCGAGACCTACGTCGAAGTCGCCTCGCGCTGCTGGCATACCGCCGACAAGTTCTGGCTCCGCGAGACGCTGCGCAATATCATCTGGTCCGGCGTAATCCTCGTGGCGCTGCTATTGCTGATCTTCGCGCCCACGCCAATCCGTCTGGCCGTGCTGCTGCTCATCCTCGCCGTAATAGCCCGCAAAGGCTACCAATTCTGGCGACGCGGCCGGCCCTTCGGCATCGCCATGCTCTACGGCTTCCACGCCTACTTCATCAAGCTCCCCATCGCCTGGGGCGAAGTGAAGCGCCTCGCCCGGCTGTAACGACTGGGCTGCTCCAACGGGCGAGCTGAGTTTCACCACTAAGACTCAAAGACACGAAGAACTGCAAGAATGACAACCACGAATAAGACGAATCACACGAATTAAATTTGGGGTTACCCACGGCGCGAAGACCAGCATTCGATTCTCATTCCTCCCATACTTCCCATGACTCTCATAACTCCCATGGGTCCTATGGGTGTTATGGGAGGAATGGGAAGTATGGGAATCATGAAAAGAATGGGAACCGAGTATTGGCCTGTATGCTACTGGCAACCTTGGCTCCCATTCGTGTGATTCGTCTTATTCGTGGTTGTTCTGCTGTTGCGGTTCTTCAGGTCTTTGAGGTCTCCTCGCAACGACGAGGACAGGACGGGGCAGCGATCAATCGGGGGCGGAAGGCTACCTGGAAGATACCGAGGCGGGCGCGACGGGGAGGGTCAGGGTGAAGGAAACCCAGCCTTCTCGCGCCTCGTGCAGCACGAGGTCGCCGTGATGGGCTCGGGCGAGTTCGCGGGCGAGGTTGAGGCCAAGGCCGGCGCCGTCGATGCGACGGTTTCGAGCCTTGTCGGCGCGGTAGAAACGCTCGAACACGCGTTCGCGTTCCTCCGGCGGGATGCCGGGACCGGTGTTGCCGATGTCGAGCCGCAGGATGCCGCGCTCGTGCGTCAGGCGAATGCGCACTGTCCCGCCGGGGACGTTGTACTTCATGGCGTTGCTTGTGAGGTTCTGGATTATCTGCCGGAGCAGATCGGGATCGGCGGCGGTCCACAGGCCGGGCTCGACTTGTTTCTCCACCTTCAGGTCCCCGGCCATGATTTCGACATCCTCGCAGATGGCCTCGACCGCCTCGCTGAGGTTGAACGGCTCCGTATGCAACCGCAACTGCCCGGAATCCGCCATTGACAGCAACAGTAGTTTCCGCGTGATGGTCTTAAGCCGTTGCACTTCCTCCAGCAGGCCGTTGAGGACCTGCTGTTCGGGCGAACCGGGCGTGCTTTCCTGGAGGGCCTGTTCGAGCTTGCCTTGCAGGATGGTTAGCGGCGTCTTGAGCTCGTGCGCGGAGTCCGCGCTGAACCGCACCGCCTGGGTGAAGCTGCGCTCGAGCCGATCGAGCATCCCGTTGAAGACGGAGATGAGCCGGTCGAATTCGGCGGACTCGTCGCCGGAGGGAATGCGCCGGTCAAGGCCCTTGGCGGTGATCGCCTCGGCGGCCTGCGTGAGCGCGCGGACCGGGCGCAGGGCTCGCTGCGAAATCCACCAGCCCCCGCCCGCGATCAACAGCAATGCGGTGGGCATCAGAATAATGAGCATCGTGCGAAGGCGCCGCAGCTCGGAGTTGTACTGGTCAAGGTTCAAGCCCAGCACGAGGGTGACGTCGGGATTGCTCAACACGCCGACCCGCCATTCCTGTCCGCGCGCGAAGCGGGTGAAGATGGACCTGACCTCCACCGGCAAGCTCGGCGGCCCGTCGCCGCGACCCTGCCGCCCCATCTCGAAAGGACCGCCCCGTCCTCTCCCCGGCGGCGGGAACGGCCTGTCCATTCTTCCACCCGGACCGCGCAAGTCCCCTGCGAACGGCGGCATCGGAGCTTCCGGAGGCAGCGGCATGCCGGCGCCGTCGGGATCGGGAAAGGTGTCGGCCGGCAACTCTCTCGGCCAGTTTTCCGAGGCATAGAACACATTATTGCCCCGTCCCTTGACGAGCAGGATGAAAGGCTCGTGCCGCGGATCGCCCAGCACGACCTGCAGCGATTCCGCCACCCGGCTCCAGTGTTCCGGCCGCCGCGGCATTCCCGCGTGGCGCTGCGCCACGTCGATGATCGTCTCGTCAATACGGCGCAGGCTCATGCGCTGCACGGCGTTGTAAGTCAGCGCGCCGAACGCGACCAACACCGCGCCCGACGTGAGCACCGACAGCAGGGTGATGTGGGCTCGAAACGAGCGCAGGAATCTGGGCATTCGCGGTCTCATGGTTTCTTGAACCGGTAGCCGACGCCGCGAACGGTCTCGATGAGCGGTTCCTGGCCGTCAACCGTGATCTTCTTCCGCAAGCGCTGCACGTGGACGTCGATGAGGTTCGTCGCCGGATCGAAATCGTAGCCCCAGACGTGCTCGAGAATTTGCGTGCGCGTGAGCACGCGCCCCGGCGAACGCATCAGGTATTCCAACAGGTTGAACTCGCGCGCCGTCAGGTGCACTTGGTTTCCCGCGAGCATCACCTCGCGGGTGATCAGGTTCACCGTCAGGTCACCCGACTGCAACACGCTCAGCCGCTCGCCCGACGCGCGCCGCGCCAGCGCATGAATCCGCGCCACGAGCTCTTCCACGAAAAACGGCTTGGTCAGGTAATCGTCCGCGCCGAGGTTCAGCCCCTCCACGCGTTCGTCGAGGGCAGACCGCGCCGTCAGCAACAGCACGGGCACGGGATTGCGCTGCTTGCGCAGGTTTTGCAGGATGCTCAGACCGTCGCGGCCCGGCAACATGATGTCCAGCACGATCGCGTCGTACTGCTGCGAGGTGGCCAGGCGATAGCCCTCGTTACCGTCGGCGCTCCAGTCGACGGTGAAACCCTGTTCCTCGAGGCCCTTGCGAATGAAACCCGCTATCTGCCCTTCGTCTTCAACAACGAGAATCCTCATGCCGCCGAGTATAGCACCGGGCATACCCCCGCCGCCGCCTCCGCGCATTACGATTTCGTAATCCAACCCCACAGGAGGCTGTCATGTTCGTGGGATAAGCTTCCAACAGAGCGAGACACCGAACAGGCTCACGAAACCGAGAAGGAGGTTGGATATGAACACCAGCAAATGGTACCGCGGCATGATGGCCGCCGCAGCGTTAATCACCACCGTCGCTTTGGCGGTACTCCTGGGCACACAGGCCGGCGCCTTCGCCCAGGCCAACGATCCGGGCGCCGCGCCCGCTCAACCCGGCGTCCCCGGCGACCCGCCCGAGGTTGCTCCCGAGCCGCCGGGACCGCCCCCCGCCCCGCGCGAAGCGCAAGCCGGCCGCGACGATATGCGGCCGCGCGATCGCGGTTGGGATCGCCAAGGCCCGCCGGACGGCGATTACGACCGGCCGGAACGTCGCGGCCGAGGTGGACGCGGCGGTGAATACGGCGAAGGCCGCGGCCCGGGCCGTGGCGGCGAGTTTGAAGGCCCGCGTGGCCGCGGCGGCGAATTCGGCGACCGGCAAGGCCCGCCGCCCGGACCGCGCTTCCGCGACGGCGAACGGGGCCGCTACGAAGACGGCGATCGTCCCTGCCCTCCCGAATTCCGCGGCGAAGGCCGGGGCGAAGGCCGGGGCGAAGGCCGCGGCATGGGTCCCCGCATGAGACACGACCGCTTTGACCGCCCCGGCCCTCCCGACCCCGAAGCGCTCTTCGATGCCATGGACAAGAACCATGACGGCGCACTCAGCAAGGAGGAGTTCCGCACCTTCCACGACCAACACCGTCCTCCGCGTCCGCGCATGAACGACAGCGACGACGACCGGCGTCCGGCCCCACCCCAACGGCCCTTCCCCCAGGACGACCGGCCATAAGCTGACGTAGCCTCCATGGCAACGGCGCCCGGAATGCCCAAGCGTTCCGGGCGCCACCATTTTTAGGAACGAGGAACGAGGAACGAAGAACGAGGAAAGAGAGGACTTTCCTCGGAGTTTGGTGGAATCGTCCTTGAGGTCCTCGCAGTCATCAGGCGAGGTCTCTTGAGGTTGGAGTTGCGTACAACGTGCGCCACGCCGCCATCGCGTAGATGAACACCCCCACCGTGCACGCCGCGATCCAATTGGGAAACAAGGTCGCTATCGACATCGGGCCTAGAATCACCTTCACCACCAGCGTTGTCACGGAGAACACCGCCACAAACATCGCCAGCCATCGCCACGACACAACGGTCGCCTCCGTGTCGTCGGAAAGTGTCGCCGCAGGCACCCTGACAAGCAAGTACACGAAGACGGCATACAGCCCCAGGACCAGCAAGTGTCCCATGACGCCCGGCAAACGATCGGGCAACAGATAAGTCCCAAGTACGATGTACATGCCCACGAGCGCCACAACCAATACCGCAAACGCCGTGCGTCCGGGCAGCAGTTCGGCAAGAGTGTATTGAGGACCCCGGGTGCGCCGCCACAAGGCAATCACTGCCAACAGGAACAGCCCGTTCGCCAGGGGCGACCACAACGCGGTCAAGCCCAACAAGGCGTTTCCGCTCGCGAGCATTCCACAGACGAGCGCGAGAATCAGCGCATAGCGTCCCGTGTGCCCCGTTAATCGCGCCCGCCACTTCGGCGAAAACGTCCCCAGCACGCTGCGGGAACGCGTCAGGGTCGTTTCTCCAATCAACAACGGAATAATGAACGCCAGCAACGGATGCCACCACAGCACCAGCAGCACGACATGCAGCCAGCGCACCTCCCCCGCAACCGCCAAATTCTGTGCCCACTCCGGATACCAAAGCACCTTGGTCAGGTACCCCTCGTACAACCCGAACAGCGCCCCCGCAAAGAGCAGTCCCGGCCAACTCAAGCGCCGATAGCGCACCAGAATCGTCGCCAGCACGAGGATATGCAGGGAGTAGAGCGGCGTGACAACGAGAATCCCCCAAGGCTCGAAAAAGGGAAACTTCGTCGCCCCCGCGACCACCTCGGCAAACGCCGTCGACAACATCCCCAGCAGAACCCAAAAGCCCATCTTCAGCCTCAAGGGCGGCGTCTGCCGGGACATCGCGATCGAACCCTCTTGCTCCTGCACAGCAACCTCCTGACCAGCCTGGTGACATGTTGCCCGCGGTACGCGCTCCTCTTGGGTGGCACCTTCAAGCCGCGTGACGAAGTCGCGTGGCTTGTGGGTGTCTTCCTCCCTCTCCCCCTGGGAGAGGGTCGGGGTGAGGGTTCACACCAAAGCCAACGTATCTCCCTTGCGCCACCCACAAGCCACGCGACTGCGTCACGCGGCTTGAAGGTGCCACCCGAAAACAACCCATCCGATAAGTCACCAGCGCAACCTTCGGCGTGCTGTCCAAGCTTATCCCTCCTCCCCCCGGTTGGCCGCTTCACTTCCATCTTGACTCCGCATACCGGTTATGTCAAGAATAGCGCCAGCACACACGGTCTCTTTAGACCATCCGGAACGTTGGCCCGCCCTTTCCATACGTAAGAGGTGCATCCATGAGCACTGTCGTCAACAACATCGCGATCGATCACGTCCTCGAAGAGCAACGCCGCTTCGAACCCCCGAAAGACTTCCAGAAGGGCGCTCACGTGCGTTCCCTCGAGGAATACCAGCAGATCTACCAGCAGTCCATCGACGATCCGCAGGCTTTCTGGGCTGGCGCGGCCAAGGAACTGCACTGGTTCAAGAAGTGGAAACGCGTCCTCAACGACGACAACCCACCCTTCTACAAATGGTTCGAGGGCGGGAAGATCAACGCCTCGTACAACTGCCTCGACCGGCACCTCAAGACCTGGCGCAAGAACAAGGCGGCCATCATCTGGGAGGGCGAACCCTACGGCGAACGCCGCATCCTCACCTATCGCGAGCTCCACCGGCAGGTCTGCAAGTTCTCGAATGTGTTGAAGAACCTCGGCGTCAAGACCGGCGACCGCGTGGCCATCTACATGCCGATGATTCCCGAACTGGCTATCGCCATGCTCGCCTGCGCCCGCATCGGCGCCACGCACAGCATCATCTTCGGCGGGTTCTCGGCGACCGCCATCGTCGATCGCGTCAACGACGCGCAGGCGAAACTCGTCATCACGGCCGACGGCGGCTACCGTCGCGGCGCAATCGTCGAGCTGAAGGCCGCCGTCGACGAGGCGATGCTGAAGTGCCCCTCGGTGCAGGCCGTGGTCTGCGTCGAACGCACGAAGACCCCCGTGCAGATGGTCCACGGCCGCGACATCTGGTGGCACGAGGCCATGGAAACGGCCAGCGACAAGTGCGAGGCCGAGGAACTCGACGCGGAACACCCGCTCTACATCCTCTACACCTCCGGTTCGACCGGCAAGCCCAAGGGCATCCTCCACACGACCGCGGGCTACCTCCTCGGTACGCATCTTACCTCGAAATACGTCTTCGATCTGCGCGAGGAGGACACCTACTGGTGCACCGCCGACATCGGCTGGGTCACGGGCCACAGCTACACGGTCTACGGCATCCTCTCGAACGGCGCGACGTCGGTGATGTACGAAGGCGCACCCAACTATCCCACGCCCGACCGCTTCTGGCAGATCATCGAGCGCTACAGCGTGAGCGTGTTCTACACCGCGCCAACGGCCATTCGCGCCTTCGCGAAATGGGGCGAGGGCTGGCCCGCGCGCAACGATCTTTCGAGCCTGCGCCTGCTGGGCACGGTCGGCGAGCCCATCAACCCCGAAGCGTGGATGTGGTATCACCAGCACATCGGCGGCGGACGCTGCCCAATCGTCGACACCTGGTGGCAGACCGAGACCGGCATGATCATGATCACCACGCTGCCCGCCGCGATGGCGGCCAAGCCCGGTTCGGCGGGCCTGCCCTTCTTCGGCGTCACACCCAAGATCGTCGACGAAGACGGCAACGAGGTCGGCGAGAACCAGAGCGGCCTGCTTGTCCTCACCACCCCCTGGCCGGCCATGCTGCGCACGCTCTACGGCGACGACGAACGGTACAAGGACGTCTACTGGTCGAAGTTCGCCGACCGGGGCTGGTATTTCAGCGGCGACGGCGCGTTCAAGGGCAAAGACGGCTATTACATGATCATCGGCCGCATCGACGAT
>JAVEWL010000574.1:0-3960 GCA_034004565.1 FCB group bacterium
AGGAGGAGCAGAAAATGAAAAGCATTCTTGCGTGCACAGTCGCCATGTTGATGGTGACGGGTGTCGCGTCGGCCCAATGGTCCCAGGATTTCAACGGCGGTGGGACGTTCCCGCCCGCCGGCTGGACCGTCGATGATCTTCTTGGCAGCAGCTTCTGCGCGGGTTGGGACTACAACTACAACCTGATCGACGAAACGGATCCCCGCGGGAACTTCTCGAGCGGTGATGGTGGTGCGGCCCATATCGACACCGATATTCGTCCGACCGGCGAATCCGGACCGTATGATGTGGCCCTGGTGACGCCGAGCTTCACCGTTCCGGCCGGCGCTTCGCTCGATTTCATGCTCAACTACCAAGCCCTCGGTGGCGACTCGGCCCTGGTGGACATCAACACGGGCAGTGGCTGGACGAACCTGGTCACGTATACCACGGTCGAGGGTGGCTTCCCGA
The DNA here is from genome assembly GCA_034004565.1 of FCB group bacterium. Taxonomy (GTDB): domain Bacteria; phylum Hydrogenedentota; class Hydrogenedentia; order Hydrogenedentales; family SLHB01; genus JAVEWL01. Next base: position 451 of record JAVEWL010000574.1, read on the forward strand.
CCTACCCGTATTCCGGTGATGAAGCAATCGGCGTTGCCAAGTCCCTCAGCCTCGGTGCCTACGCAGGCGCCGACGCGCAGATTCGGTTCCGTTATGCCGGAGATGGCTGGAACTGGTGGATGCAGGTGGACGATATTGCCGTGACGCCCGAGCCCGCCTCGATGGCGCTTCTTGCTCTCGGCGGCTTGGCGCTGATTCGCCGCCGCTAAGCTTGCCGCAAGCGAGCACCGCGAGCCGATCGATCATTCGGTATCGCGAGACAAACAGATCGGCCGCCCCAACGCGTACTTCCGCGGGGGGCGGCCGATTCTTTTTTGTTCGGATCATCAGTCCGAAGCGTGTCACGCGTTGGCATTGCATGGGTAGCTGGGTGGCGAAATTGCGCCTTGTCCAGCGGCGGCCGGTTTCGATCGGCGCGGCTTTGTATTTGTCCGCTTTTTCCGGTAGGCTAACGCCGTGCAGGCACGTTTTCAGGCGAATCCGAGCAATCCGCGATGACTCAGAACGAAATCGAACAACCGGTACGATATGGCCCGCACAGTCCATTCGACCTGGACGCGCGCCAGACAATCGAACGCATCTACGTACGCGTCCTCGAGTGTGGACGCCCCGACGCCAAAGACCTCGCGCTGGCGATTCGACGCCAGATGGTCTGCCTGGAATGGCTGGGCGAAGTGCTTTCGGCTTACCCGTCGCCGCTGGGACAGCAGACGCTGGGTCACCGACATCGGGAGCTTCAGACGCTGGTGGATGCGCTGAGCCGGATATCGCCTTCGACGTTCGAGTTCCACATGCCCACGCGAGCACTGCTCGGTCGCGCCTTGGTCATGGCGGAGAGTAACTTCTATCGCCTTCTGCGGCATGTGTGCCTGGATACTCTGTGCGACGAATCCGGGCGAAGTCTGTACGAACAGGCGTCTCGTCGGCTGCGGGTCTGCCTGTACACCAAACTGGCCGAAGAGGTGCTCTCCGCGATCGCCACCGACGCCCAACAGGAGCATTCCACGCGTTCCAAAGCTGTCGTCGCTCTGGCACAAATCTGGGAGCAGCGACTGACATTCCGTGTCAGTGAGTTTTTCCCCATTCTGGAAGCCACCTGGGAGGCTCGACAGCGCTTCACGGCGACGGGCGGGACACTCAGCGGAACACAGGAAATTTTCGAGTTGTTCCAGGCCGGATGCGACCCGCGGTTTGTGGAGTACTTCGGCCGTCCGACGCATGGGGAGGATGAGATCGAGGCCTTTCGCGAGTTTTTGTTCGGGGCTTCCACGGAGGAACTGGATCGCTTGGCGCGAGAGATGGCCGCCAGGGGCGAATACAGCATCTTGTTGAGCGATCGGGTGGACACCTCGGACCTCGACGCCGCCACCGTACTCTACGAGCATTTCGGTTCCAGGCACTTGCAGTCGACGGCCCGGCGAGTCGCCAACGTGCCTGGCCCGAAGCACACCGCCGAAGCCTACATTATGATCCACTACCTCTCGACCGTGCTGTAGGGGGTCACGCGAGGCCGTACTCCGCCCATCGCCGGTCGATCACTTCCTTGATTTCGCGAGGCATGGCGAGTTCTTCCGGATACTCGCGGACGATTCCTTCGCCCGGCAGTTTCTTCGTGGCGTCGATGCCCATTTTGGAGCCGGCGCCGTAGTAGGGCGAAGCGTGGTCGAGGATATCGATCGGCCCGTCCACGAGCAGGGTGTCGCGGCGCGGATCGACGTGCGAGCCGATACGGAAGAGCACTTCCTGCTCATCATGCACGTTCACGTCTTCGTCCACGACGATGATGAACTTGCTGAACATCATCTGCCCGGCGCCCCAGATGCTGCTCATGACTTTGCGGGCCTGATAGGGGTATTCCTTGCGAATCTTGACGAAGACGAAGTTGTGGAACGCGCCGAAGGCGGGCAGGTGATAGTCGATGATGTCGGGAATGAGCATTTTGAGCAGCGGAAGAAAGATGCGTTCCGTGGCCTTGCCAAGGTAGTAGTCCTCCTGCGGGGGCAGGCCGACGATCGTTGAGGGATAAATGGGATCTTTGCGGTGGGTGATGGCCGTGACGTTGAACACCGGGTACTTGTCGGCGAGGGAATAGAAGCCGGTGTGGTCGCCGAATGGGCCCTCCCAGATGGTCTTTTGCGTATCCACCCAGCCCTCGATGACGATTTCGGCATTGGCCGGTACGTCCAGCGGGATGGTCTTGCAGGGGCAGAGTTCGATGCCTTTGCCGTGTAAGAAGCCGGCAAAAAGCAATTCACTGACATCAGGTGGCAGCGGGCAGGTGGCGGCGTAGGTCAGGACGGGCTCACCCCCGAGCACGATGGCCAGGGGCATCTTCTTGTCGCCGAGGGCCTTGTACATGCGGAAGTGCCGCGCTCCGTCGTGGTGCATGTGCCAGTGCATGGCAGTCAGCTTGCGGTCCATGACCTGCACGCGGTACATCCCGACGTTTCGCTCCTTGGTCTTGGGGTTGATCGTGTACACGCCGGCCAGAGTGATGAAGCGGCCCGTACCCGGCAGCGCGTCCGCGGGCTTGCCTCCATATCCGCACTCGCCGTCGTGGGGCCAGCATTTGAGGATCGGCCAATCGAAGAGGTTGGCCGTGTCCGTCTCGACCACCTGCTGGCAGATGCCGTTCCGAACCACCTTGGGGCCCATGCCGGCCAGCTTCGCCAGCTCCGGCAGCTTCTTCATTTTCTCGAGCAGCGTGGTTGGGATTTCCGGCTTGACGAAGGACTGGACGCGCTCGGCCAACTCTTCAAAGCTCGCCACGCCCAGGCATTGCCGCATACGCTCGTAACTGCCGAATAGGTTGATCGCGCAGGGGTACTTCGAGCATTTGACTTGCTCGAAGAGCAGGGCGTGGCCGCCCAGGCGACCGTGGTATGGGTCGGTGGCCGGGGGGTCGCTACGATCGGCGGCCGGCGATTTGCAGACCCGGTCGGTGATGGCGGAGATTTCCAATTCCGCGTCGACCTCGACGCCGATTCGGCGCAGTTGCCCCTTCGCCTCGAGATGCTCGATGAATGAACGAAGATCGGAAAATGGCACGGTCGGAGTCTCCCGGTATTCTCGGTTTGCAGGTCAGCCGCGCGTCAGCGAGACGATCTGCGAGTTTTATACTTGCTCGCCGGGAGGATGGCCACCGAGCGGGTGGGAATTGCCCCTTAAGTTCCATGTGGCGTGAGATGCGCGTTTTGCGCACATGCTGCACCGCCGAGAAGGACGTCGGGTCGCCGCGGCGACAGAGAAGGCCGGCCTTGGGGATTTTGCCATTTCCCGCGGCCGAGACGACAGTGGCGCGGGCAGTGCCGATTCTTTCCCGGTTCGCAAGACGTTGTCGAGGGGGCTTGTGAAGCTCGCTTGTGGAACTTACCCTAGCGAGTTTGATTCGCCCGGCGGCGAAGATGGCGGGGTTCGCCGCGGACCATGTGCACGCTGTCTCCGCCACGAGGATGACAAATGAAGTTACGCAAGTTCCGCGTCGAAAGGTGGGGAGTCATGATATTAGGA
>JAVEWL010000575.1:0-3947 GCA_034004565.1 FCB group bacterium
GAGGTCTTCTTGCACCTCGGAATCGTCCAGGCGCACCAGCACCTTCTTGTTGGCCACATCTTCCGGGGTAACCTGGTAGCCTTCCTCGACGATATCGAGGATCTTGGTCTGGCCGCGCACTTCGGACTTGATGAGCTGGGATTCGAGCGCCTCGACGTTACCCTTCTCGAGCACGGAGATATTGAGGGGCCCGCGCTTCGCGACGGCCACGGTGCCGCTGGACGGCGCGACGGTCTCGCGCGTCACGGCGTAGATCAGCACGGCCACGATCGCCAGGACGAGCGCCAGCTTCCAGAGCAGCGAGAACTTAATTAGCTTCGACAGGCTCTTGCGCTGCGTCCGCGGCTGGGCTTCCAGGCTCACTTCCGGTGTCGGGATTGTCGACATCGGTTACTTCCTCCCACTGTCCATTGTCTTTGATATACAAAATGCCCATGTCGCGCCAGAACTGGAGCCGGGCAATGGTATGGCTGACGAGTGCGTCCGTAAGGGCGTTTCGTGCGCCAATAAGATCGTTTTGCGCCTCGACGGTGTCGCGGGCGGTGGCGCGGCCGAGTTCGCCGAGGAGTGTTTGCTCCGCGACGCGGCGTTCGTTGAGGGCCACGCCCGTCTGCCGGATTTCGAAGCTTCGCTTGGCCTGTTCGAGGGTACGCCAGTCTTCGCGAACTTGCAGTTTTACGTTGTCTTCGGCGAGTTCGCGTTCGCGCTGCGACCGCTCGTGGTTGATTAACGTCGCGCGGTACTGGTTTCGTTCCGACTTCTTGTCGAGATCGGGGTCGAGATCGAGTCCGGCGCTGATGCGGGCCCGCTTGAAATCGAGCTCCTGGAAGCGGTCGTCGCCCACGCTGTCGGCGGCGCCTTGGATGACGAGGTCGAGGCCAGGCTTGAGCGCGTTCGCGGCGACGTAGACCTTGCGGGCCGCGTCGTCTTCCTGATCGCGCACGTTGTAGAGGTCGAGTCGCGTCACGAGGGCCACCTCGACGGCCTCTTCGTCCGTAAGGCTCGGATGCTTGAGGCCTTCGGCCATGAGACGATCGAGTTCCGCCGGGTCGAGCACCACGGCGGCGTCCGTCATGAGGCCGAGTTGAATTTTGAATTCGTCCAGGGACTGCTTGTAGCGCTGCACGGACAGGATCCAGTCGTCCTTGGCGTTGAGTTCCGCCTGGCGGCTCAGGCCGAGGTCCGTTTCGGTATTCCGGCCTTCACGGGCCATGGCTTCCATGCGAATGGCGTCCTGCTGGAGGGCCAGGTAACCCAGGTAGTTGTTCTGGGCGGCATCGCGAGCCTGGAGCACACGGAAATAACTCTCGGCGATCCGCACCGCGAAATCCTTGCGGAAGCGTGCGAACTCTCTCAGATCATACAACACATCGCGTTCGGCCTGGGTCAAATTCTCCTGGGCCACCTTGCGTCCGGCGCCGCGGAGAAGCGGCTTGCGCAGGGTCGCCGCGAGGGCCGATTGCGCGCCGACGCGGGGATCGTTGGTCAGGAAGCGCAGGAAGTTTGAACTGAGGTCGATGGCAATCTGCGCGCCGCCCGCCAAAAGCAGGCTCATGCCGACGCGCGTGTCGCCGACCACGCTGCGCTCGTCGAGGGTATCGGTCGAGGGCTGGTTTGCGCCGGTCACGGTCGCGGCCGATTCGACCAGTTGGGCGTAACGATTCAGCAGCTCGCCGGGGGTCCCGGTAAGCTGGCCAAGCTGCGTGATGACCGTGGGCGCCGCCTGGGCCAGTTCGGCGGTCGTGGACAGAGTCGTAATGTCGCGCGTGGTGCGGGCGTACGCCGCCGAACCGCTCGCGTTGAAGATGGGGGTCCACTGGTGGCGTTCGAGGGTTAGCTGGAGCGCGCTAAGGTAGACGACTTCCTTCTGGCGCTGGTAGTCGCGGTTTTCCTTGACGGCCAGTTCGAGGGCTTTCTCAAGCCCGATGACGCGGACGGGGCCCTTGGCAATGGCCTCCTCGCCCAGGAAGTCCTCCTGGACCTCGACGGGGGCGAGATCTTCGATGAGCTGGGCCGCGTCCTGCCCCTCTTCGATGGTGAATTGGGTGTCCATTCCCGGGACCTCGGGTGTCTTTTCGGCGATGACGCCGTAGGTTTCGCGGTCGGCCGCCTTGCGGAAGCGGCTGGGCGCGCAGCCCAAAGACAGCGCAACCAGCCCAATCAGGGCGGCGAACGCGAAGATTCGTATAGTATTTACCGTGCGAATGCGGACCATTCCCCCGTCCGTATGCCATTGTCGTTGGCGTTTGTATGCTCTGCGGAAACCTACCGGATGCGATTCATTTCAGCAGCATATGCCCTCTGTTGGGGTTATGACTGGAGTTCACCATTGGTGGTTTCGCCAAAGTAACGCAAGTGAACATATGGTTTGGGACAGGTTGATCGCCTTTGGAACGGCCGGTATCATCGATGCGGCACCTTATCCTGTCCCAATTCCCAATCGTTGGAGCTAAGAATACACGATGCATAGATCATCCTTAACCGGAATCGTGGGTATCTTTGCTTGTCTGGTGGCATTGTTTGTCTGCGATACGGCCCAGGCGCGTCCAATCGAGGTGGACGCGGGGCATTGGCGGCTTGAACTCCAGGGGGTGGACGTAATCGACCCGTCCGGCTCCGATGGGGACTTCTACGTGTCCGGCTCGGTCGAGTACGAGATGCCCACGGCGCTCGATCACCTCAATTTCGGGCTTCGGGCCTACCCCCTCTTTGTGTACGGCGGCGACGACAATACCTATGCCGTGGCCGCGGGATTCACACTTCGCTGCTACCAGCACGCCGTCACGCGCGACGGGTTCTACGCGGAAATCGGCTCAGGCCCCATCTGGCTGTCGCGCGAGTTGGAAGGCAATTCCTCGCGGGTAAACTTCCTGAGCGAACTGGGCCTAGGCTACAAATTCCCCGACAAGCCCTGGAGTCTCTCGCTCAAATACCAGCACATATCGAACGCCGGCCTCAGCGACAACAACAAGGGGGTGAACGCCATCTCCTTCGGGGTGGGGTATACGTTCTGAGGGTCACAGGCCGCTATATTGACGCGTCACGGCTTGATGGCAAAATGGAAGCACCACATGCGACAATTCCGGGAGGAGAACGAATGAACCTCTGGATGCAAAAGGTTTTAGAGAGTAAGCGGGCGGCCCGCAAGGATGCCGCCGCATTGCCTTTTGCCCGGAAGCTTGAGCTTCTCGAAAAGCTGCGCGATCGCAGTCTGCTCATCGCGACTAGCTCCCTTCGCCATTCAAAACAGAAACAGAATCGCGAAAGATAGTCCGTGCCTCCTGTGCGGCCTGACGCCTATGGAAATCACACTGGTGGAGGGTGCAGCCAGACGAATCCGCGCATTGAAGGCTTCTTGCGGGGTCGAGCGCAGTGTATAATTCAGTTGATGCACTATGTGCCCTGTGACTGTCTGGAGTGACAACGAGATGACCCCGATGGAGCGAATCCAACAGCAACTGCGCCAATTGCCGCTTGAAAAACAGAGCGAGGTGCTCGATTTCGTCTCGTTCCTGCACCAACAACAGACGGTCGCACAGCAGCGCCACAACAAGACCTCTCTGCGCCAACATCCCGCCTTTGGTTCGTGGCACGAACGCAAGATTGACGCGCTCGACTATCAGCGCACGCTCCGTTCCGAATGGGACGAGCGTGCATGATTGCCGTTTTCGACACCCATTTAGTCTTTGACGCGCCTGAGCGCGGTTCTACGCTTTCAATGGCCTGACGCGGAAGGAAACTGGATTCGTGGAAAATCGTGCGGAATGAGCGCGCGCACCCAGAATGAAAAGAAGTTCGGGCATTGGAAAGAGTTGCCAGGCGGCGGAAGGCGCTATTGGATTGATGTGCCAGGGAAGCTGGGCTGGCTGGCACGGTATCTCAAAGAAGTGGATGCGAACGAAACGACATTGCGTTTTTGGCAGGAGATTTACAGTGACCAGGGCGCG
>JAVEWL010000576.1:0-3946 GCA_034004565.1 FCB group bacterium
ACATCACCGACGAGGCCATCGCGCATGCGATTGAAACGGCCGACGAGGAATGGACCGAAAAGCCGGTGGCAGAGAATATGCGCGAAATGATGCGCAGCCTCAACATGATCCTGAATCCGTACCTCCAGTACTTCTACTGCACGGACGAGCTCATGGCCTACCTCAAGCGTCGCGAGAAGACGCGCGGGGAAGAAGTGATCGAGGTTGAGAATTCGCTCTTCGAGAAGTACAAGAATCCGGACCTGAACGAGAAGCCGGAAGAGCTGTCGAAGCGCGGCGGAGCGCACTATTCGACGGCGGCCTTCCACCTGATCGCGGCCATCGAGAACGATTCGCAGAGCCCGCAGGTGGTGTGCTGCCGCAACAACGGCGCGATTCCGACCTTCGACGACGATGTGTCGGTGGAAGTGACGGCGCTGATCGGCAAGGACGGCGCGAAGGCGGTTCCGCAGCCGGCGCCGGCGCCGCAGATTCGCGGGCTGATGCAGGCGGTGAAGTCGTACGAGAGCCTGACGGTGGAAGCGGCGGTGACGGGTAACCGCGAGGTGGCCTACCAGGCGCTGATGGAGAACCCGCTGAGGCCGAACGCGATTAACACGAGGAAGCTGTTGGACGAGTTGCTTGAGATCAACAGGCCGCATTTGCAGGGAACCTTCTTCTAATTTTAGATTTTGGATTTTAGATTTTAGATTTGGGGACGGATGAAGCCACAACCTTAAGGGGAGACGGGCATGGGCAATGCGGCCATCAACCAGACTGCATTACCGGGGCGTGAACCGAGCGCGCGGGGTAAGGTTCGCGACATCTACGATCTTGGGGACAGCCTCATTATCGTGGCCACGGACCGTCTCTCGGCGTTTGACTGGGTCAATCCGGTGGGCATCCCCGACAAGGGGAAGGTTCTCACGCAGATGTCCCTTTTCTGGTTTGAGCAGATGGACGGGATCGTCAAGAACCACCTGATCTCCGCGGACCTGAAGGATTTTCCGGAGGATTTTCAGGCGGAAGCGCAGCAGTTCGAAGGCCGCTCGATGCTGGTGAAGAAATGCGAGATGTTCCCGGTCGAGTTCGTTATCCGGGGGTATCTCGCGGGCAGCGGCTGGAAAGAATACCGCACGGACGGCACCGTTTGCGGCATAAAACTGCCGGCCGGTCTTGTTGAGTCTAGTCGGTTGGACACTCCCATTTTTACCCCCGCGACGAAGGCCACCGACGGCCACGACATCAATATCAGCCCGGAAGAAGCGGCCAAGATCATTGGTCAGCACTGGGCGGATGCGGCTTCGGATGCGGCGCTGCGGGTGTACGGCCGGGGACGGGAGATCGCGGAGTCCAAGGGCATTCTTCTGGCCGACACCAAGTTCGAGTTTGGAACGCGCGACGGCGAGTTGGTGCTTGCCGACGAGATCCTGACGCCGGATTCGTCGCGGTTCTGGCCGGCGGACCTGTATAAGCCTGGGCAAGGGCAGCCCAGTTATGACAAGCAGTATGTGCGGGATTGGCTCGAGTCAACCGGTTGGGACAAGAATTCGCCGCCTCCCCCGCTGCCGGACGAGGTAGTGGAGAAGACGCGCGAAAAGTATGTTGAAGCGTATCGACGCCTCACGGGGAAAGCGGATTTTTAGCATGTCACACGAATCGCATGGTGAGATGGACGGTCGCCATTGCGGCAACTGTTCGCATTCCGTTGCTTCGTCGAAACCGGCCTTGCACGGGGCGCTTCCGACGCCGTATTTCGGCAGCAACGACGACGACCATCCGCACGAGGAGTGCGGCGTGTTCGGCGTCGCGGGCCATCCTGAGGCGGCCAAGCTGACGTACCTCGGCCTGTACGCGCTTCAGCACCGCGGGCAGGAAGGCGCGGGGATCGTCTGCGCGGGGAACGGCCAGATGACGGCGCACCGCGGCGTCGGGCTGGTGTCGGACGTGTTCAAGCCGCACAAGCTCGCTCCCCTGGCGGGCGACGTCGCCATCGGCCATGTGCGCTATTCGACCTTCGGGACGAGCATCCTGAAGAACGTGCAGCCGCTGACCGTGGACTACGCGAAGGGATCGCTTTCGCTGGCGCACAACGGCAATCTCGTGAACGCGGGGCAGTTGCGCGAAGAGCTCGAAGCCGAGGGCGCGATCTTCCAGTCCACCACGGACAGCGAAGTCATCATTCACCTCATCTCGCGTTCGAAGGAAGACCACTTCCACGACGCGGTTGTCGATGCGCTGCAGAAGGTCATCGGGGCGTATACGATTCTTGCGACGAACGGCGAGGAGATCGTCGCGGTGCGGGATCCGTTGGGCTTCCGGCCGCTGTGGATCGGCCGCATCGGCGAAGGTTACGTGTTCGCGAGCGAAAGCTGCGCACTCGACATCATCGACGCCGAATGGCTGCGCGAAGTCGAGCCGGGCGAAGTGGTCGTGGCCACGCGCGAAGGCATCGAGTCGTTCCATCCTTTCGAGGCGGCCCCGAAGCGCCAGTGCATGTTTGAATACGTGTATGTGGCGCGGCCGGACAGCCGGATTTTTGGGCGGGACGTGGACGAGGTGCGCAAGCGCCTTGGCCGGAACCTTTCGCAGCTCGCGCCTGTCGAGGCGGACGTGGTGATGGCCGTGCCGGACTCGTCGAACCAGGCGGCGCTGGGCTATTCGCACGGTTCGGGGATTCCCTTCGACATGGGTTTTATCCGCAACCATTACGTGGGCCGCACGTTCATTGAGCCGGACCAGCGCATCCGGGACTTCGGCGTGAAGATTAAGCTGAACCCGGCGCGTAGCGTCATCAGCGGCAAGCGCATCGTCTTGATTGACGACAGCATCGTGCGCGGGACGACGGCGCGGAAGATCATCAAGATGCTGCGCAACTGCGGGGCGAAAGAGATTCATTTCCGGATCAGCTCGCCGCCGATTGTTAATTCCTGCTATTACGGCATCGACACGCCGGACCGCACGCGGCTGATTGCCGCGCAGATGGATGTTGAAGCCATCCGGCAGTATCTGGAGGTGGACTCGCTCGTGTTCAACACGGTCGAGGCCATGCTGGACGCCGCGCAGGGGACGCAGGACGAGTTCTGCCTGGCGTGCTTCAATAGCCAGTATCCGACGCCTGTGCCAGACGATTACCACACGAAGCGGACGAACAACCGCCGACACAACGATACTAGCACACAGGCTTTGCCGCTGTAAGATTACTGAAGACGCGACGGGCGCGATTCCGGATTGGGATCGCGCCCGTTTTTTCTTTGACAGGATTGGGAAACTGCAAGAGCACCACAAAGGCTCAAAGACACTAAGAACTGCAAGAGAAATGCAACCACGAATGGGACGAATGGGGGGATGGGTGTGCCCGGCCGCGGAGGCGCAGAGGAACGCAGCGCATTGCACCCCACCGTGCTCGTGACCACGTGGATGGAAAGCAGGGACAAGGACGGAAAGCAGGGACAGTTTCCACTTTTGATCGGGGGGGTGGTTGACTGTTGGGGCGGAAGGGGGGGCTGGGGGCTCGGCAAAAGTGGAACAGTCCCTGTTTTCCGCTGCGGAAAATGGGTCTTGTGGGAGTCATGGGAAGTATGAGGTGCTCTCCATCTTCCCAATGTTGTAAATCTTGTCAAGAAGAAGACACCCCCAAGCCATGAAGCCGGCTTGGGGGTGCCACAAAGTCTTTGGGGCTGATGCGGGGGTTGCGCTATTCCACCGGCTGATGTACGTGTTCGCTGAGGAAGACGCGGAGGGAGTCTACGAGGCCGGCGGTGTCGAGGGCCATGTCGGCGAGTTGTTCTTCGCGGGTGGCGTGTTCGAGCCAGGCGTCGGGGAAGCCGAGGCGTTTGAGGCGCAGATCGTGGAGTTTGCCGCGTGACTCGTAGTGCTCGAGGACCGCGGAGCCGATGCCGCCGATGACCGAATTCTCTTCGAGGGTGATGATGGGCAGGCCGTTGAGGTTGTCGAGGAAGGCGGT
>JAVEWL010000577.1:0-3942 GCA_034004565.1 FCB group bacterium
CGAAACAATCGTCACCACCTTCCCCTCGCGAAACCAATCCAGGTACTCGTCCGAAACCGAAAACGGAATGCTCCCCGTCTCGGTAAAACGAGTCCGCTCGTGCGTCTCCACAATACCGTAGATGACCCGCGGATACGGCTGCGTCGTGTTGGCCGTCATCAACTGCAGCGCCAGCAAACGCCCCTTGGTCTCGTTCAAATCCGTGCGCAGATCCACCATCTGATTCGACAACGAGCCCACCACCGGCTGCGGCAACAGCGTGTCCCGTGCCTCGTCGTCCTGCCGCAGCAACGCCTCCTTCATGCGTATTACCGCCATCAGTTCGTCCGCTTTACGCTGCGCATCCTGCTGCTGCATCCGCGCCGGCGCGCTCACGGCCAGCACCTTCGCCTGGTCGATCTGCATGCGAAGGTCCGACACATCGTCGATGAGCTGCGCCCGCGCCGCGTGCGAAAGCAGTTGCGCCTCCCTGTCCGAATTCTCGCGCAGCTTGCCTTCCGCCATCGATATCGCCGACGCCAATTGCTGCTCCTTCGACTCCAGCATGTCCATCCGGCGTTGCTCATAATCCGCCGGCAACACCAGCGTCACGTCGTACGCCGCGTTCGCCCGCAGGTTCACACGATTCGCCATCGGGTCCGACGGAGGCGCATCGACGAATCTCGCCTGCATCGCCTGCACGCCAAGCTGCTTGTTGAAGTAAATAACGGGAGCGTCTTGACCCGAAGTAACAAGCGGCTCCGCCATCCGCATTTGAATAGGACGCGCACAGCCCGCCGCGGCCACGGCGGCCACGATCGCCACGCCCCAGCACAGAAAACCTTGCTTACTCATAAGATCTATCCTCCTGAAGGATACGCGATGCGCAGCGCGCTCGCAGTTGGGAGAGCAGGGCAATGCCCTGGCGTGAGCGACGGAGGGTCAGCCGGTAACAGCGTTCGCAACGCCAGCGGAAGCCCGTGTGGATTCGAATGAAGTGGACGGCCAGGGCCGAGGTCGCCAAGGCCGGATCGGAAGTGAATCAACGATGCATCTCTACATCACGAAACTACCACAGAAGCCGCCGCTTTGCAAGGCGCGAAAACACCCGGCGACATAACTCATGCGGCACTAACGGGATACAAAGTCGGCGCCGCTCCGCTTGTAGGCAGGCCGCGAAACCGGTAAGATCGCGCTACGTGGATATCAGAGGCCCCGTACTTCACAAAGGGCCTTCACAATAGAATCTGGAAGGAGCACCCGACGTATCATGGAACTAACCATCGGACGCGCCAGGATCGAGGTCGTCCAGGGCGATATCACCCGCGAGCAGGTCGACGCCATCGTTAACGCGGCCAACAACACCATGATGGGCGGCGGCGGCGTCGACGGAGCCATCCACCGCGCGGGCGGACCCGCCATCGCCGCCGAATGCCGGCGGCTCGGGGGCTGCGAAACCGGCTCCGCCAAAATCACCACCGCAGGCAATCTCCCCGCGAAATACGTGATCCACACCGTCGGCCCAATCTATCGCGACGGCCACCAGGGCGAACCCGAGAAACTGGCCAATTGCTACCGCACCAGCATCACGCTCGCAAGAGAAAAAAACGCACGAACCATCGCCTTCCCCGCCATCAGTTGCGGCGTCTACGGCTACCCCATTCCCGAAGCCGCCCGAATCGCCGTCGAAACCGTCGCCGAAGAACTCCGAAATGGCGACGGCATCGACCTTGTCCGCTTCGTGATGTTCACCGGCGAAACCTACGAGGCCTTCAAGCAGGCCCTGGCCGCGCCGCCCCTCCAAGCATGAGACGATCAAGCAGCAGAGCCCTTTCCCACGGACGCCGCGAACCGTTCAGGAGTCGCCTTTAGATGGATTCGTTCTTGAAAGAACTGTTCCTTATCGTCCTGCTCATCGTCGCGAACGGCATGTTCGCCATGTCCGAAATCGCCGTCGTGTCCGCGCGCAAAGTCCGCCTCATGCAGCGCGCCAACCGAGGCGACGCCCGCGCACGCGCCGCACTCAACCTCGCCCAGGAGCCCAGCCGCTTCCTCTCCACCGTCCAGGTCGGCATCACCCTCGTCGGCGTGCTCACCGGCGCATACGGCGGCGCCACCCTCGCCGAACAGCTCGGCGAAGGACTCCAGACCGTACCCCTGTTCGCCCCCTACGCCGACGCCCTCGCGCTCGGCATCGTCGTACTCGCCATCACCTACTTCACACTCATCGTCGGCGAACTCGTTCCCAAGCGCCTCGGCCTCCACAACCCCGAAAGCGTCGCCGCCGCCGTCGCAGGCCCCATGCGCGTCGTCTCGTTCGTGGCCGCCCCGCTGGTCTACGTCCTCAGCAAATCCACCGACGCCGTCATGTGGGTTCTACGACTGCCCGAGCCCGAAGACCAGACCATCACCGAAGACGAAATCAAAATCCTCCTGCGCCAGGGCACCCGCGCCGGCCTCTTCGAAGAAACCGAACGCGTCATGGTCGAGAGCATCTTCCGCCTCGCCGATCTCCGCGTCGGAGCCCTCATGACCCCGCGCACCGGCATCGAATGGCTCGACCCCACCGACGACCGCGAAGAACTCGTCCGCGCCATCTCCGAGGCCGCCCACTCCCACTTCCCCGTCGCCAAGGACGGCCTCGACAACGTCATCGGCGTCGTCCACGCCAAAGACCTGCTCGTGCGCTGCCTCACCGGCAGCAACCTCGACCTCCAGGCCGCCACCGAACCCCTCTACGTCCCCGAAAGCATGCGCGTTATCAAACTCCTCGAACTCTTCCGCCTCAAAGGCACCGGCTTCGCACTCGTCGTCGACGAATACGGCTCCCTCGAAGGACTCATCACCCTGCGCGACGTCCTCTCCGAAGTCGTCCAGGGCATCCCCAGTCCCGACACCGAAGAAGAACCCATGGCCTTTCGGCGCGAAGACGGCTCCTGGCTCCTCGACGGCGCCCTGCCCGTCGACCGCTTCAAAGACCTCCTCGACCTCCCCGAACTTCCCGATGAAGAAGGCGGCTACTACCAAACCTTGGGCGGCCTCGTCATGATGCAAGTCGGCCACATCCCCACCGCCGGCGAACACTTCGAATGGCAAGGCCTCAGCATCGAAGTAATGGACATGGACGGCCACCGGGTAGACAAAGTCCTCGCCAAAAAACTCCCCCCCCCCGAACCCCAAGAATAATCGCCCCCGTTCGTGCTCGTGCTCGTAATCGTGCTCGTAATCGATTCTTCCTTCGTAATCGTAATCGTACTCGTAATCGAAATGTGTTCTTGTTTATCCCCCTCAACCCTGCACGAGCGGTCTTCGTAACTCCCATTTCCAAATGGGAGTTCGTGGTTGGACAAAGACAACTGCCGATTACGATTACGAGCACGAGCACGAGCACGAGCACGAGTACGAGCACGAGCACGCAGAGAGATCCATCTCGCCCTCATCACCAAATCCAAATATCCATTCCGGCCCAATACCCTTCAACCCAACAATCTTCATTACCACCTCCGCGAAGGATTCCCGGCACTCCCGACAATATAATATCAACGCGCCTTAAACGGGAACCTCACATGAGACCTCCGGAAAAACAGTGGGAAGAGCAAGGCCTTCGCAGCGCCGTGCTCGCGGGCAACGAGCTCGCGTGGCGCACGCTCTACGACCGCCACTTCGATCCCCTGTTTGCCTACGTCTACGCGCGCACCCGCGACCCGCACCGAACCGAAGACCTCGTCCAGGAAACCTGGACCACCGCCGTCCGCCGCATCGCCTCCTTCGACGCCGCGCGCGGACCCTTCGGCGCATGGCTGCGCGGCATCGCAGACCGCCTGCTGCTCAACGAACGGCGCCGCTGGGCCCGAAGACAGCGCCTCCAGGAAACAAACTCCGAACCCGCAAGCACAACGGCAAGCGTCCCAACCGACGCCTCCGAATCGGTCGAGAGCGCCTTGGCCAGCCTGCCCGAGCACT
>JAVEWL010000578.1:0-3936 GCA_034004565.1 FCB group bacterium
CCGCGTCTTCACCGCAGGCGCGCTTGCGCACCTGGTAGTCGAACACGTAGATGCCCATTGACGCGTAGGCCACGTTGGCCCGGTACGACGCCGGCTTGGGCGACGCGGGCTTCTCTTCGAAACCGGTCACGCGGCCCCGCGGATCCACTTCGAGCACGCCAAAGCGGCAGGCCTGACGCAGCGGCACTTCGACCACGCCGATGGTCACGTCGGCGCCGGACTCGCGGTGCAGCGCCACCATGGGGCCGTAATCCATCTTGTAGATGTGATCGCCCGAGAGAACCAGCACCTGCTTGGGATGCTCCGGCTCGATCGAATAGAGGTTCTGGTAGATGGCGTCCGCCGTGCCCAGGAACCAGTTGTCGCTGACGCGCTTCTGCGGCGGAATCACTTCGATGTATTCGCCCAGGTCCGGACGCAGCATGCTCCACGCGCCGCTGATGTGCCGCGCAAGCGACAGCGATTTGTACTGGACCAGCACCATGACCTTGCGGCACATGGAATTGATGCAGTTCGACAGGGTGAAGTCGACGATGCGGTACATGCCGCCGAAGGGTACCGCCGGCTTGGCGCGATGACGCGTCAACGGCAGGAGGCGCTCGCCGACACCGCCGGCAAGCACGACCGCCATGACCTCGCGCATGGCATGCTCTTTACCCACGTCGGCTGTGTTCCAGAGACCGTCCCCCCTCCGTCCGGAATCGATTGATCCCGCACGGCTCATAGGCCTGGCCCATGTGCTACTCCTCCAGTCCTACAAAGGCCCTGCAAGGCGACCCGTCCGCGTCCGCCAACGGCAGCGGCAGGACCGTGAACCGGTGTATACCGGCCGGCATGTCCCTTAACACGAGGCCTTCTACTACCAAGACATCGTTTCGCAGCAGGATGTGGTGTGTATCTTGACCCTCCTGTTTATAGGGAGCCACCGAAAGGTAATCCACACCGACAAGACGCACGCCTTCTTCCACGAGGCGCTTCGCCGCATCAACGTCCACGGCTACGTAATCCTTGCGGAATGGACCGTTGACGGGGAACTCGGAGTTGCGCGTTTTGAACAATACCCGCGGCGGCAGCGGAGCGTTGCCCAGGCTATCCGCGGTGATGCGATCGACATGAGTGAGGTCCATCAACAGCGCCTCGCCGAAGAACACGTCGGTATCGAGTTCGTGCAGGCGTTTGCCGTTGTCTTCAAAATGCCACGGGGCGTCCACGTGCGTGCCCGCGTGCGTGGTCATCGAGATGCTCGAAACGTTGCTGCCCTTGCCGTCCGCAATGCGATACTGGGGCTTCAACCGATACGGCTCGTCACCGGGCCAGACAGTTGCGCCTTCCCGCAGGGGAATGCTGACATCAACCCAACGGAAACTCACCGGGCGGTCTCGACGACGCCGTTCGGAGCGGTCTCCTTCCAACCGTAGAAGGATTGAAGTCCGCCGGACCGCTCGCGGTCGCGCTCGGAGGTCCTGAATTGGGCGTAAGACAGGCCTTCTTTGGCGCGCCGGCGCCGGCTCATCAGCGCGCCGAAGCGGGATTCCCGGTCAACGTGTGCGGCGTAATCAGCTACCAATGCCCTGCCTCCATACCCGGACGATCGGGTGCAAAAACTCTTCCCGGCTCATATACACGACGAAACTGAAGCGCACGAAAAAGGCCAGCGATCCGCCGAATACGAAGAGCGCCGCAAGCGCTTTTCCGAGCGTGCGTCCCAACGGTTCAAATGCGTCGAAGTTCATCGTTTTCACACCTCTTGTATCGACCGGTGGCGGAATTAGCTTAAGTTGTTAGCAGGCCGGACTATATCATGAGCGGATATAACTCGAAAACCTTCGGGTCTGTACCCTGAGCATTCACCGATTTAGTTTCGCTGCCTCTTGAGCCCGCTTCAGCGGGCTTTTGACCTTTGCCCCCGGCTTCAGCCGGGGGGGGGAGGGCTGACACCCTGTCAAGAGAGCCGGCTTTAGCCGGACTTTTCGATTCTGCTTCAGCTGGCACGGCTAAAGCCAAGCCCGAGAAGTCCGGCTAAAGCCGGCTCTCATCTTTCAGTCATATCCCACTACCCCCCGGCTGAAGCCGGGGGCAAAGGTC
This sequence comes from FCB group bacterium, assembly GCA_034004565.1. GTDB lineage: Bacteria > Hydrogenedentota > Hydrogenedentia > Hydrogenedentales > SLHB01 > JAVEWL01. The sequence continues at coordinate 2,086 of JAVEWL010000578.1, forward strand.
AAAAGCCCGCTGAAGCGGGCTGTGGGGAATCTGCTAGACGAACCGGGCGGCGCAGAGGTTTGGACCGGCTTGAGCATTGCACTTTGCCCAGTCGCAGGATTAACGTTGTGCGGGCGGGGGTTATATACGCAACGCGTATTGGGCAATGGACAGGGATTGAGGAGCGCATATGCAGCCGGGCGAACGAGTGGGAATCCTCCTGTTAAACACAGGCACGACCGCAGCGCCCCGCACGAAGGAGACCCGCGAATACCTGCGCGAATTCCTTTCGGACCCGCGGGTTATCGACATTGCCCCGTGGGCGCGCTGGCTCCTCGTGAACCTTATCATCCTGCCGTTCCGTCCGCGCAAATCCGCCGAGGCCTATGCCGCCATCTGGACCGAAAGAGGCTCGCCCCTGCTGGCCATCAGCCTGGACCAGCGCGAAGGGCTCAAGCAGCGCTTTCCGGATGCGGAGATCGAAGTGGGGATGGGCTACGGCAAACCCTCCATCAAGGAGGCCCTGCAAAAGCTTGTGGACAAAAGGGTTGACCGCATTATCGTGGCGCCGCTGTTCCCGCAGTATGCGTCGGCATCCTCCGGGGCCGTCATGGAAGCCGCGTATCGTGCGGCGGCCGAGCGCTGGAACGTCCCCCCGATTTCGGCGCTGCCGGCCTTTTACGACGATCCGGGCTTCCTGGATGCCTGGGCGACCGTGGCGGTTCCGCCCTTGGCCGAGTTCAAGCCGGACCACGTGCTTTTCAGCTATCATGGCCTTCCCGAGCGCCAGGTGCGGAAGAGCGACCCCACGGGCCACCATTGCCTCGCGACGCCCAACTGTTGCGACACGCCCGTCCCGGCCAACCGCAACTGTTACCGGGCCCAGTGCTTTGCCACCACCCGCGCGCTCGTGCAACGCCTGGGATTGGCCGAGGGGGCTTACACCGTAAGTTTTCAATCCAGGCTCGGGCGCGATCCCTGGCTGCAACCCGCTACGGACCAAGTGGTTACCGAGTTGCCCACGCGCGGCGCCAAGCGGCTGGCGGTTTTGTGCCCCGCGTTTATCACCGATTGCCTGGAAACCCTCGAGGAAATCGGCCTCCGCGCCCGCGAAAGCTTCATCGAAGCCGGCGGCGAAGAATTCCGCCTCGTCCCCTGCCTCAACGACAACCCCGTCTGGCTGGATGCTTTGGCGAACCTGCTTCGCAAGCTGTGAAGGGCTCTTGATGTAACCCCGAATTCCCATTCGGGGTCTTTGGGTTAGAGCAAGGCGCTACGAAGAAAAAGCGAAGACCCCGAATGGGAATTCGGGGTTGCATTAGAATTCCCGCTCGTATTTCAGGCCCACACGGCCGCCGCCGCCGAAACTTACTTCGGGCCGCAGACGTGCGTTTTCGCCGAATTGAAGCGACGGTTTCCCCCTCTCGTCGATGTTAAGGCGAGTGGGAGGGAGGCCGCCGGCACCGTCGCTCAACTGGATTTCCTCGCGGGCGCGCCGCTCGTCGTCCCCATGCCGGCTTACGTACGCCCAGTCGTCCGTAAACGGACGGTCCTTGGTAGGCGTCGCGCAGCCCAACCCGGCCAGGAACAGCACTATCGCAATATATCGAAATCGCATGGTTTTCCCTCACGGAAGGTCGCTTTCACCGCATTAAGTATATCAATAAAGACCATTCTCGTGGACGCGGATGCGCGTTCCGTGGTACTAGAAACGTGCGCGACTACCCTTATCCTTCCACTGTTCCCACTCGTCCGGAGTCCGAAATGGACATTCTTTCATTTGACGTGATTGTCGTTGGCGGAGGCCCCGCGGGGCTCAGCGCGGCCTTGGTATTGTCCAGGTGTTGCCGCCGCGTGCTCGTGTGCGACGAG
>JAVEWL010000579.1:0-3930 GCA_034004565.1 FCB group bacterium
CATGCCACCTCCAAACTTGTTTGGGGGTGCTTAAAGTCTGAGGTGATGATTCCAGGCATACTCAAGCACCCCCAAACAAGTTTGGAGGTGGCATGTCCACAGGGGATGTTGAGGGTGAGCCGTCGAATGCGGCGCAGATGCTTTTGTTCCCTCTGCCGTGGGGCGAGGGGAGTCTTCACCCACAGGGGCCGGGGGCGATCGCATAGGCAAAAAGCGGCACAGTCCCTTACCAGACGCGGCCGTTCCGGGCGTCGGCGATTCGTTGTTCGATGCAGGCCTGGAGGAGGGCTGCGCCGTCGCTGGGGGTGAGGCCGAGCAGGGTCAGCTCTTCGGTGTACGGCTCGAAGAGATCCTCGGATACCGCTTCGCCCGATTCGACCAAGTCGAACAGGACGTCTCCGAGGGAGACGATGGTGACCACAATTTTTGCGTCGTTGGCGTACTCGGGGTGGTGATGGAAGCGGATCGCCTCCGCGATATCGGGAGGCAGGCCCCAGCGCGCGGCGAGTTCGTACCCGGCTTCGGCGTGGCTCATTCCAATGAGCTCTTCCTCGGCGGCGATCAGCGCTTCGCCGGACAAGGCCGGGTCGAGCTTCGCGTAAAGTTCGGGGGCGACCTCGAGCAGGGCCATGATGCCGATGTCGTGCAGCAGTCCCGCGGTGGGCACGCTTGTGAGGCGGGCGTTGCCGGAGGCCTGCGCCACGACCTTGCAGGCGGCCGCGATGGCCATCGAGTGCCCCCAGAAGCGATGGTAATCGAAGCGCTTGGAGCCCCGTTCGGAGCGATCGATGATGGAAGCGGTGAGCACGATCGAGTACAGTTCGCGCAACCCCAGCAGCGAGGCCGCCAGGCGCACGGTGTTGATGCGCTGGGCGAAGCCGTAGGCTGCGGAGTTTGCGATGCTCAGTACTTTGGCGGCGATGGGCGGATCGTTGGTGATGATGTTTGCCACGTCCTCCATCGAGCATTCCTGGCTGGTCATGGCCTCGCGGATGCGGTTGACGGTTTCGGGCAGCGTGGGCAGCGACTCGATACCGCGAACGAGGCTGACAAGGTTGCCAAGCTTCAGGGAGGTCTCGAGGCCTTCGAGTTTCACTTCCCGGGGAATGGCGTCGGGCATCGTGGACAGCTTTTCGGAAGGATAGTAGCGGTTGATGGCCCGGCGCACGTCTTCCGCGGAGCACAGGAGCGGCTTTACACGGAGCCCGGATACGGCTTCGAGTTCGCCGATGGTCTTGGAATCGAGGGGACACACCATCCCCAGGGTGAGCAGCTTGCCGAGGCGGTCGATGGGGAACACTTCGTGTTGGAGCGCAAATTCTTTCGGGACGAGTGCGATAAGTTCCTGGGGGACTTCGTAGTTCGACAAATCCAGGCTGGCCACCCCCGGCTGTTGGGCCAGGAAGCGCACGAACTCCGGGGGATCGATGAATCCCAGCGAAATCAGGATCTGCACGAGTTTGCCGCCGCGCTGCTGCTGAACGCGTAAGGCTTCTTCGAGGCTGCGCCGCTGTATCAGGCCCGCGTCGACCAGCATTTCGCCGATGGGCCTCTTGACGTTCGCACGCAGGCTTCCGAGACTACCTGTGTTCGGTATATTTCTATTCGGAGGGAATCCCCCCGCACCGCTCTCGCTCATGGTCGACTCGTTCCTCGCACGCTGGGAAAACAAAACTGCCCCTGGCAACATTGCAGCGCAACCGCACCGTGGGAAATGGACTCTCGAACGCGAGCAGACGAACTTCCCACCTTGCAGACACACAATTCCCCTACTTTCACTATATGTTAACGCTTGCGCGAGGCATAACACAAGTGGCGGTGCTCCCCTTCCGCTTGTTTGGAAGCGGCCGTTTCCGGGGCGCGGGAGAATTTGCTAGAATCCCCCTTTCACGCGCGACACCGGGATGCCCGATGGAATGAACGCATGACGTACCAGAAGCGGATGACCGCGGCCGTGGCCGTTTCGCTGCTCATCCACGCCTTGGCGCTGGGGATCGGCGGCTACAAGCTGCGTTTTCCCGACACGGGCCCCGCGCCGGTGCCGAGTCCGACCCTGACGGTAAGGCTCGAGCCGGCGGAACGGCAGCCGGCCCGCCAAGCCGTCCAGAGCCTGGCCCCGGCGGAGCGTCCCCCTCAGGACACCGGCCTCATCTCGGACCGGGATTCGAATGCGCAGGATCCGCAGGAGACGGTGCAGGGGAAAGAACCGGCCCCGCTGGACACGAAGGCCAACGAGTCGTTCGAGATGGGCGGCGGGACGGCCGTTGCCGCCGCGCCGGCGCCTCCACCGGTGAAGAAGGCGCCCGACTCGAAGAAAACCGAAAAGCCCGCGGACAAAAAGCCCATGGCCAAGCCGAAGCCTGTGCCGGAACGGACGGTCGTGGCGAAGGCCGATTTGAGCCAGGCCATGCCCGCCGAGGCCGCGCAGCCCGAAGCCGCGGCGCCGACACCCCCGGCGCTGCCCGGTCCGCTGCCCGGTGCGAGGCCCGGCAAGTTTCGCGGGAGCCTCGAAGGCGGGATCGTCGGCAAGGGGGTGCTGGGTTTTGAGGCCATGAAAGATCAGTTGGCACCGTATTTGCTGGAGGTGCAGCGGCGGGTCGAGCGCAACTGGAACATGGCGATGATCAACACGTACACGGGCACGACGCCGACGAAGGCGATCGTGGATTGCGTGATCGGGCCCGACGGGCAGGTGCTGAAGGTCGAGATCGTCAAGGAAGGTAACACGCCTTCCTTTGCGCCGTTGTGCAAGAGTTCGATCGAGAAGTCGGGGCCGTTTCCGCCGTTCCCCTTCAAGATTCCGGATATTTACCGCGACAAGACCATCGAGATTCGCTGGACCTTCAATTTTCTGTAAGGGAGTCAGGGGGCTGCATGTGGCATGTGTTTGAGTTGTTGAGGCAGGGCGGCTGGACCATGCTGCCGCTGGGGCTTTGCTCGGTGGCGGCGCTCGCGGTGACCGTCGAGCGGGCGTTTGCGCTGCGGCGCGCGCGCGTGATCGAGCCGCAGGTGCTGCGCCTCATCGAGGAGTACGACGGCGAGCCGTCGGCGGCCGCGGCCCTCAAGACCTGCCGGGCCCTGCGCGGGCCTTTCGCGCGAATCGTCGAGGAGATTGTCAAGGCGCGCGGGCTTGACAACTTTCAGTTGCTGGAAACGATGAACTCGATTGGGCGGCGGCAGTCGACGGGGCTCGAGCGCGGGCTGACCCTGCTGGAGATCGTGTCGGGCGTGAGCCCGCTGCTGGGATTGCTGGGCACGGTGATTGGAATCGTAGCGGTGTTTGGGGCGATCTCGATCAGCGGTGTGGGCGATCCGCAGGTGCTGTCGGCGGGTATTTCCAAGGCGTTGATTACCACGGTCACGGGGCTGAGCATAGCGATTCCGTCGCTGGCGGCCCACGGCCTGCTGAGCCGGCGCGTGGACGATTTGGCCTCGGAGATGCACGAGCGCGCCACGACGTTCATCATGAAGCTGCACGCGATCCAGCAGCGCGAACGGGGGGAAGGCTGAACCGGAACGGTTGTGAGCCGTACCGGGCTATCGTTCGGAAAGCCGGGAAAGTGTCCCCACCTTTTCCGCCAGAGCCGATGGACGAGATGGACTGTATGGACACCATGGACCAAGCCGGAAGGAGTGTTTTATAGCTCCCATTCTTCCCATGGCTCCCGTTTTCTTGGCGGAAAGCGGGGACAGTTTCCACTTTTGATCAGTGGGGCTGGTTGACTGTGTGGGGCGGAGGCAGATCGGGGGCTTCGCAGGAAGTTAGAAGCCTGCCAAAAGTGGAACAGTCCCCGTTTTCCGGCTGTGGGGCAGGGGGGGGCATTGCTAAACCAGGTCGGGGCTTTCGAGCAGGCGGGCCTTCAGTTGGCCGGTGTTGTCGGAGAGGATGACCCGGTAAATCTCGGGATTGCGCAGGCGCTTGTATTCGGG
>JAVEWL010000580.1:0-3920 GCA_034004565.1 FCB group bacterium
GCATGGGAAGGATGGGAGGTATGAAATGCCCCTCTCCGACTTGGTCCATAGAGACTATAGAGTCCATTCTCTTGGGCGGAAAGCAGGGACAGTTTCCACTTTTGATCGGGGGGGCTGGTTGACTGTGAGGGCAACGGCGAGTTGGGGGCTCCGTAGGGAATTGGAGGCTGCATCAAAAGTGGAACAGTCCCTGTTTTCCAGCCCTATTGCTTGATCATGCGGTCTGCGGTACCCTTGCATGCGAGCCTCAACCGGAGTGATGCCGCCATGATAAAGAACGCCTTGATGCTCGCTGGAATTCTGGGTACATTGGTCTTGGGTACAACGGCCCAGGCGGATGAAGCCGCCATGCGCACCTTGCGCTACACGCCGCGTTCCGCCGAGGAAGCGTGCGCCTGGCAGACGGAAGTACGCCAACGCGTTTTCTCACTGCTCAAACTGGACGACCTCGTCAAGACCGGGTCGTCAATTCCCCTGGACCCGCTGGTGCTCTCCAACAGGTCGGTTGATGGCATGTTCCTGCGTGAGGTTTCCATCCGCGCCACCCATGGCCGCCGCATCACGGTCGCGCTGGCCATGCCGTTGGAGTTCAAGGGTACGCGTCCCGGCGTAGTGGCCATTCACGGGCACGGCGGCAGCCGCATGAGCGCCTTCGACGCAAAGGCGCAGGAAAACGCGCACATCTACAAGGAATTCGGCAACGCACTCGTGCACCGGGGGTATATCGTCGTGGCGCCCGAGGTGGGGCAGCACGAAGTCTACGAATCCGGCGGCACACTGATGGGTGAGCGTTTGTGGGACTGCATGCGTTGCGTGGATTACCTGGCATCGCTGCAGGAAGTGAACGCGGAGCGCATCGGTTGCGCGGGGTTGTCGCTGGGCGGCGAAATGGCGATGTGGCTCGGCGCGATGGACACCCGCATCAAGGCCGATGTCAGCGCCGGTTATCTCACGATGATGGACCAGATGGAGAAGAACCACTGCATGTGCTGGAAGTTCGACGGCCTACGGGAGTTGGTGGATTGGCCCGATGTCTACGCCCTCATCGCGCCGCGACCGCTGATGTGCCAGAACGGGCTGAAGGAGCCGGAGAACGATTTCACCGTTCCGCTCGCGCAGGAAGCGCTAAAACAAATCCAGCCCATCTACGCCGACCTCGGCGCGCCCGAAAACCTCACCCTGGACGTCCACAAAGGCGCCCACGAGATCAATTTGCCCGCGTTGCTCGACTTCTTCGACCACAATCTCTAAAGAGTATTTCCATGCCACCTCCAAACTTGTTTGGGGGTGCTTGAAGGGTGAGGTGAAAACTCGAGTCATCAATCCGAACTTCAAGCACCCCCAAACAAGTTTGGAGGTGGCATGTCCAGAAAGGGTGTGTTGGGGACATAGGGTAAGGGATTATGCTCACCCCAACGCTTGGCGGAGGCTGGCCAGGAGTTCCTTTGCGGACGCGAACCGGTCGGCGGGCTTCTTGGCGATACAGCGCATCACGGCCTCGTCCAGCGCGCCGGGGATGCCTTCCACGAACGCGCCGGGCGGCTGCGGCATTTCCGTCAACTGCCGTTCGAGGACGTCGCCGTCGCGGAACACCATCTCGCCGGTGAGGGCTTCGTGCAGCACGAGGCCCAGCGAATACACGTCGCTGCGGGCGTCCGCTTCCTTGCCCAGAACCTGCTCGGGGGCCATATAGCTCGGCGTACCCATGACGGTCCCCGTACGCGTGAGGCGCACATCCTCCGCCTTGGCAAGCCCGAAATCCGTCAACTTCACCAGGCTGCCCTTCGCGAGGAGGATATTGTCGGGCTTGATGTCGCGGTGGACAATGCCCGACTCGTGGATGGCCGCGAGGGCCGAGCAGGCCTGGGCGATGATGTTGACGGCTTCGCGCGGGGCGAGCTTGCCCTTTTCGCTGAGGTAACGCGCGAAACTTGGCCCTTCCACGTACTCCATTGCGATATAGGCCTTGCCGGACGAGGCGCTGATATCGTAGATCGAAATGATGTTGGGATGGTTGATGCGTGCGGCGGCGCGCGCCTCGCGGATGAACCGTTGCCGGTACTCCTCCGAGGAATCGACCAGCGCACCGAGGAACTTCAACGCAACCCAGCGGTCCAGTTGCGTATCCTTAGCGAGATAGACGACGCCCATTCCGCCGCGCCCGAGTTCGCGTTCGAGGCGGTAGCGGCCTTCGAGGGCATTCTCGACGGTCTGCATGACCCGCGTGGCGTCCTGCCCGCCGGTCCCGGTTGCCCCTCCCCCGCTCCCCAGCGAAACCTGCATCGAGATCCGCGACGAAATGTTCGACAGGCGCTCGGAAACGTCGCGATAACTCACGTCCACGGCACGCACCTTGTAGAGGATGTCGCGCGACTTCGTCAGTTCGCCCATCTGCTCGTAGGCAAGCGCCAGCATGTACCAGTAATCGGTGTTGCCGCTTTCCACGCGCTTGCCGGTGAGGTGATTCTCGAGCGTGGCCGCGCAGTGCGCGTAATCGTGCAACTCGTAGAAGCAGCGTCCGAGCAACCCGCGCGACTGATCGAAGACGGGGTCGTTCTCGCGGATTTTCTGCAAGACGCGGATGGCGTCCTGGTAGCGCGCACCCCGGGCGTAGGCCGCGCCCGCGCGGAAGAATTCGCCGCCGCGCTCGAAGTGTTCCCCGGCCCGAACCACGTCGCTGATCTTCAGGAAGCATTCGCCCGCGCGGACCATGTCGCCCGCGACGGCGTAAGCCGTGGCGGCCTCGCGCCATTCGCCCTGGAGTTCGTGGTAGCGGCCGGCGATACGGGAGGCTTCCTTCGGCTTCCCGCCGGTGCGCAGGCATTCCGCGGCATCCTGCAGTTTTCCCGCCAGCACAAAGTCTTCCCCCGCGCGCAGCGGGTCGCCGGCCTGAGCGAACAGTTTCGCCGCCACCTCGTAGAGCTTCCCCGCTTCGAAGCGCATGGCCAGGGCCTTCTGCAAGTCCGTTCGCGCCGGTCCGGCGATCTTCGCGCGGCCCGCGTCGGTCTCGAGCAGGCGCAGGCAATCTTCCGCCACCAGCAACTGCAAATCCATGGCGTCGCGCGCCGCCGCGAAGTATTCGGAATAGGCCTTGGCCGCATCGACCGGCCGCTTCGCCTCGGTATACGCCTTCGCGGCGTTGGCGGGACGTCCCGCTTTCCGGTACGCGTCGGCCGCGCGGATGTACTTCTCCTCCTCCATGAAGAGCTGGCCGGCGGTCTCGAAATCGCCCTCCTTCATGAGGAGCTTCGCGGCCTTCACCTTCTTGCCGGCCCGGCCGAGCTCGACGGCCGCGCGCCGGTTCATGCCCGCCTTGCGAAACCACTTCGCGGCGTCCCGGTGACGGCCCGCCTGCGACAGGATTTCGCCCAACTGGTCGAAGTGCTTCGAGCGCTTCAATTCGTTGATGTCCAGCGCCCGGCCGGAAGTCAGGATGGATTTATCGCCCGTCTGTTGCGCGAGGACCCGTGCCGCGACGATGGCCTCGTATTCCTTGCGATCCGCAAGGCCGCGCCGCGAGCGAAGATTCGTCACCGCTTCCCAGGCCATCTTCAGGGTTTTGGAAATGGCGCCCAGCAGGGCGACCGTGACGATCACGTCGAAGAGGATCTCGGCGGTGCGGGTTACTTCCATCCCCATCGCCGCGCCCGCTTTATGCAAAGGGACTTCGATCAGGTCGAGATAGCGTTCGAAAAAGCCCATAGACCCTCGCCTTGCTGGAGATGTTCAAGACACATTGTGTACCGGGAACTTCCCCCCCTACCCCCCCGCAGGCGGGGGGGAAAGAGCCCATCCCGTCTGCGCCGCGTCTCTTCCCCCCCGCCAGCGGGGGGGTAGGGGGGGAAGCTTCACAATTTTCGCTGAAGCGCAAACCGCGCTACACTTGCCCCACTACAGCGCCGCCGAGAACAAGTACCGCA
>JAVEWL010000581.1:0-3918 GCA_034004565.1 FCB group bacterium
TCCCCTCGTCCCAGCAAGCGCCTGTTCCACGGTCCGACCGGTTTGGAAAACCTTGATGTTGGCTTCGAGCGCCCTGACCGGCACGTTGGCCTTGACCGCCGCGAGCCAGTGCTCCTCGGGGATGTCGAGGTAGGCGCTCAGCACGCCGAGCATGGCCACGTTCAGCATGCGGCGGTCGGTGGTGGGAGTGCCGTCCTCGTTTTCCTTTTCGAAATAGGGAATGAAATCGGGCGTGATCAGGAGCCCGTCCTCGCGCAACACGGCGCGATTCGCATTCACCTGTGTCCGCTCGAGGATAACCAGGTAGTGGGCCTGGCCGCGCGGGATCATGGGGCTGTGGACTTCGCGCCCGTAACGCACGTCGCTCGCCACGGACCCGCCGCGCTGGCTCATGCCGTGGATCTCGCTTTTCTTCACGTCGAAGCCGGCGAGGAAGGCGGCTTCCGCGAGGATGTCGGAAGCCTTGATGACCCCCTGGCCGCCGAGGCCCGCCAGCACGACGTTTACGACGTCATGCATTGGATTCACACTCCTGCGGTTGCGCGGCGGCCGCTTCGTACGACGCGATTCGCTTTTCCGCGAGCTTGCAGGGCTTGCGCGCGACGATCAGTTCGACTTCGCCCGAGGCGAGGCATTCCTTCACGAGGCGCTCGAAGGCTTCGGGGTCTTCCGTGGGATCGACCGTGTGGATGCGCTCCATGCCGAGGGCGGCGCACATGGCCTCGATGTTGAGCTTGCCGCCGGGCGAATGGTCGAGCTTGCGGCCGGTGCCGGGATGTTCCTGCATGCCGGTCATGGCGGTCGTGCCGTTGTCGAGGATGATGAGCAGGTGGCCCGTCGAGGGCTTGTTGTAGACCATTTCGACGATGCCGGTCAGTCCGCTGTGCACGAAGGTGCTGTCGCCGATGACGCTGACGACGCGTCGCGCTTCGTCTTCGGGGAGCGCGTGGCGAAGGCCGAGGCCCACGCCGATGCTGGCGCCCATGCATACGCAGGTGTCGATGCCTTCGAACGGGGGCAGCACGCCGAGCGTGTAGCAGCCGATGTCGCCCGAGACGATGCACCCCATGCGGCTCAGCACGCTGAAGGCGACGCGGTGCGGGCAACCCATGCAGAGTTGCGGCGGCTTGCCGGGCACCGGAGCGGGCTCGGGCGACACGTCGTTGTTGAGGATGCGCTGCACTCGCTGCACGCTGAGTTCGCCGTAGCGGTACATTTCCTGCTTCGTGTCCGCGGCGATGCCCTGCGCGCGGATGGATTCTTCGAGGTAGGGGTCGCCGTCCTCGATGATGACGCAACGTTCGACGCTTTCCGCGAACGCGCGGATGGCCTTGTAGGGAAGCGGGTGCGTCATGCCGAGTTTCAGGACGGGTGCGTTCGGGGCGGCTTCGCGCACGTGCGCGAATACGATGCCCGCGGCGATGATGCCGGTCTTGGCGTCGTCGCCGCCGGAGACGCGGTTGAGGGTCGAGGTCTCGCACCATTCCGCAATCTGCCGCAGTTTTTCGCGCAGACGCCGGTGCGCGGGACGCGCGTACGCCGGGATCATCACACGGTGTGGCAGATCGCGCTCGTAATGCGGGGTAGGCGCGGTCTGGGCCACGGCGCGCGAATGCACGACGGTTTTCGAATGGCAGACGCGTGTGGTCATGCGAAACATCACTGGGATGTTCCACCGCTCGGAGATTTCGATGGCGGTGAACAGGAAATCGTAGGCTTCCTGGGAGTCGGAGGGTTCGAGCATCGGCACCGCCGCCGCGCGGGCATACTGCCGGCTGTCCTGCTCGTTCTGACTCGAAGCCATGCCCGGGTCGTCGGCCGCGACGAGCACCAATGCGCCCGTCACGCCCGTGTAGGCCGCCGTGAACAGCGGGTCGGCCGCGACGTTGACGCCCACGTGCTTCATCGTGACCAGCGAGCGTCCGCCCGCGAACGCCACGCCGATGCCCACTTCGAGGGCCACCTTTTCGTTCGGGGCCCACTGCGCGTTTCCACCCAACAGCGAGAAATTCTCGAGGATTTCGGTCGACGGCGTGCCGGGGTAGCCCGTACCCAGGGTAATACCCGCGTGCGTGGCCGCCAGTGCCAAGGCCTCGTTCCCGCTCATCAGCAATCGTGATAACTGACTCAACGAATGGATCTCCCCACCGACGCCCCTGCGGCGCCCCTATCCGTCCCACGTCGCCACCCGGACGTCCTGTCCTGCCCCCCAAAGGACCGACAGGCGCTTGCGCCGCTTGGACGGTAAATGCCGGTTTGTAGCGAACACGTTACGCTATCAGAAAAAGGCGATCCGGTCAACCTTCAGGAGGATAACTGGGCGCGGAGGCACGGTTTGCGGGGAGAATCCCAAACGGAGAATTCTGAATGATGAATTATGAATTATGAATGAAGAGCAAGGGCCGTCGAGGGCTTTTCATTCATAATTCATAATGGGTGCTGATCCCATAATACCGCTAAAATGTAGTATTTATATAGTTATGGACTCCTTGTGCTCTTGCTTGCTATCCTAAGAGTGTCCAAACAGTTAGGCCGCCAGCCACAAGGAGTCCACAATGTCGTTCGATGCCATGATAGAGGCCGCCACGGCCGCGTTCAAACAAAACCTTGACGCCTTTTGCCAAACCACGCCGGTAACCCGGCTCACGCCGGAGGCGGCCGAGACGGTTGCGGCGGGCTTGACCCAGGCCCTGGGGGCCGCGGGCGTGGTCGGCTACCGCGCCTTTCTCGAGGCCTTCGAGACCCCGGCCCCCGTGGTGGAGGTGGACGGGCAGCGCTTTCGTTTCAAACACGTCAGTCCCAAGGAGTTTTTGACGCCCTTTGGCCCCATGGTGCTGGCGCGCCGGCTCTACCAGAACGCCAGCGACACCGTGAGCCACGTGCCCCTGGATGCGGCCTGGGGCATGGAAGGCCACTACATGGCCCCCGCGGTGCGCGAGGCGGTGCTCTACGCCTGCGCCCACCTCACGCCCGAGGAAACGGCTGCGGTGCTGGGCAAATGCGGCCTGTGCCACCCCCAGCCCACCGCGATAAAGCACGCCCTCGAACACGTGGGCGCGGCCTTGCGCGAGCACAAGGAGGCTCTGGACGCAAGGCTGCGCACGGCCGAACGAGCCCCCCAGGAAACCGTCACCCTGGCGGGCAGCCTGGACGGCACCACGGTGCTCTTGAACGAGCCCGGCGTCAAGCGCGGCCGACGCCCCCGGGAGACGCGCGAGGCTCCCGAGGCCAAGGCCAGTTCCACGAGCTGGCGCAACGCCGTGGTCGGCACCGTTTCGTTCTACGCCGCGCGCGAAGCCCCGGATAAACCGGCCCCGCGCTTGCAGACCCGGTACGTGGCGCGCATGCCCGAAGAAGATTCGCCAACCGTCAAGGCTCACTTCGAAGCCGAACTGGCCGCCGCCCAACTCCAGGCCGGCCCCCGGGTGGATAAGGTGCTCATCCTGGATGGGGCCGTGGCCCTGTGGCACTACGTCGAGCACGCCCCGGCCTTTGACGGCTACGCCAAAATCGTGGACTACTGGCACGCGGCCGAGCACCTGGCGGGCGCGGCGGACGCCGTGTTCGGCAAGGGCACGCCCGAGGCCAGGGCCTGGTACGAGCGCTACGCCACGGCGCTGCTCGAACGGGACGACGGCGCGCGGCGCGTACAGCGCTCGATCCGCTATTACATGACCTGCGGGCGCTTGTCCAAAGCCGCACGCGAGGCCGTGGCGGACGAACTGCGTTACTTTTCGCGCAACGGCCCGCGCATGCGCTACGCCGAATTTCGCCGCCGGGGCTGGCCCATCGGCAGCGGCCCGGTCGAAGCCGCGTGCAAAAGCGTGGTCAAAGCGCGCTTGTGCCGCAGTGGCATGCGCTGGTCGCGCGCGGGAGGCCAGCGCATCCTGGACCTCAGGACCTACGTCAAATCCCAGC
>JAVEWL010000582.1:0-3915 GCA_034004565.1 FCB group bacterium
GCCCCACCCACCGAAACCTGTGCAATCAAAATGAAAAGCAAACCATGCATAGAATGTTTCTTCCAACCTATACAGTCTTAGAATCGAAAATCCGAAATCGAAAATCGAAAATTCTCTACCCTACTACTCCAAAGGTCGGCTTCCGCGTCTTCCAAGCCCCCTTCGTAAAGTCCGGACACTCAATCACCGCGCTGCCCTTCGCAATCGACTCCTCCGACAACCCCACGATGCTGCTCATCGTCACCGAATCGTACACGTCTATCGGCGTCTGCGTCTTCTCGCGCACGGCCTTCAGGAACATCTTCAACTCAAGGAAGTCCGTGCCGCCGTGACCCGCCGCCTCGGCATCCGCCTCAAGCTCGGTCCACCACGGATGGTCGAATTCCTTCTGATACGGATCGAACGATTCCCACTCATGATACTTCGGACTCCGCCCCTCGACGTACACGCTGTTGCGCTGCTCGTTGTAGATCCCGAGCGTGCCCTGCACCTGCCAGCGGTTGTCGTAGGGCCGCGGAAGCTGCATGTCGTACTTGATCATCAGCGTCTTGCCGCCGTGCGTGCGCACCATGCTCGTCACGATGTCGCCCTGCTTGTACACCCGCTTCGCATTCGGATGGTCCGGACCGAACTTCCGCGCGAAATACGCGTTGATCCCCTTCGAATCCGAAGCCATCGACGTGATCGTCGCGTACGCATCGCCGCAATTGATGTCCATCCAGCTCAGCACCGGCCCCTCGCTGTGCGTCGGATACTGATCGCAATTCCGGTTCACCAGGAACTCCCCGCCCCAGCGAATATTGCCCTGCGGATCGAAGAACCAATGGTCGATGCAATCGTGCGAATGCGCGCAATGGCAATGCACGATCTCGCCGAGCAACCCCTTCCGGATCATCTGCAAGACCGCCAGGTTATCCCGCCGGAAACTCCAGTTCTCGAGCATCATGCAAGGCACCTTCGTCTCTTCATAGGTATTGACGAGTTGCCAGCATTCGTCCACCGTCAGCGAGCACGGAACCTCCACGCCCACATACTTCCCCGCCTTCATCGCATCGACGGCCATCGGCGTGTGGCACTGCCAATACGTCGCGATAATCACCGCATCGAGATCCTCGCGCGCCAGCAATTCGCGATAGTGGTTCTCATCCCGCGTGTACGCCTCCGGCCGCGCCTGCCCCGCCTTCTCAACCAAATCCTGCGCCCGCGTCGCCACCTCCGGATTGATATCGCACACCGCCGGCACCACCACATCCTTCATCACCAGCAGGTTGCCCAGCAGGCTCGTTCCCCGGTTCCCGACACCGATAATCCCCACCCGCACCGGCTTAACCTCCTGCCCATGCGCCACAGCAGCCATCCCCACCGCCACACCCGCCGCGGCGGTCCCCATAAATTGCCTGCGATTCATCTCCATGATGTCCCTCCTGCCGACGCATCGGCTTTCATGCCCCAGTATAGTAAATTCGCCATAAAAGAACGCAAAGATCGCAAAGAAGAGCGGAAACCCAGCCAAGGTTCCCGCTCTTCTTTGCGATCTTTGCGTTCTTTTGCGGCTATTAATCTTGCTTTTTCTTCCTACCCCAGCAACCGCGCCGCGTTCCGCCCCAGGATATCCGCCTCCAACTCCGCATCCAGCCCCAGCCCGCGAACCTGCGCCAGCACCTTCCCCGGGTCCGCCCAGGGCGAGTCCGTCCCAAACACCAAACACTCCCGAGGATGCCCCAGGATCAGCTCCCGCGCTTCCTCCCGCGACATGAAATCCAGCGAATACGAAAGGTCCATGCAAATCGGCTTGCCCAGGATATGCTTCCGGACCTCACCCCAATCCTTCCACGCCCCCAGGTGCGCCGCCACAAGCTTCAGCCCCGGAAACAACCCCATCACCCGCGCGATCCGCGCCGGATCCGCCACCCGCACGCGCTCGTACGCCATATCGAACCCCGCATGCACCAGCGCCACCAGCCCCGCCCGTTCCAGCGCCGCATACAACGGAAACAGCCGCTGCTCATCCAGCACGCAATCCTGGTAATACGGATGCAGCTTCACCCCGCGAAATCCCGCCTCCGCCACCTGCCGCACCCGCCCCGCCAAGTCCGGGTCCGCCGGATGAATCGAAGGAAACGGCACAATCCGTGGCGACGCAATCGTCTTCGCCCACGCGAAAATCGAATCAAACTGCTGCGGCCGCGTCGCAATCAGCGCCACCACCGACCGCTCGATCCCCGCACGATCCATCGACGCTACGATCCCCGACACCGTCCCCGGCAGATACGAATAAATCCCGCCCTCCGCCGCCAGATACCGCACGGCCCTCTCCGCCAGCGCATCCGGAAACGCATGCGTATGAAAATCAATCACCCCCATACACTCTCCCCAAAATCGAAAATCTAAAATTCTCCGTCTCCCACTCCACACATGAACCGAACATACGCCTCGATTCCGCGGTAATACGTCGGCATATGCTGCCGTTCGTTCGGCCCGTGTATCCCGTCCGACGGCAGCGCAAACCCCAGCATGATCGAATCCACCCCGAGCTTCTGCTGCAGCATGCTCACCACCGGCACGCTCCCGCCCTCGCGCTTGAAGATCGGCTCGCTGCCGAATACCTCGCGCAACGCCTTCTCCGCCGCGCGCATGTAGATCGACTTCCTATCCATCACCGCGCCCGCGCCGTGGTTCAACTCGCGCACTTCCCACGTAATCGTCTTCGGCGCCTTCTCGCGCAAATACGCGCACAACTGTTCGTAGATCGCCGACGGATCCTGGTCCGGCACCAGCCGCATCGAGATCTTCGCCATCGCCTTCGCAGGCAGCACCGTCTTCGACCCTTCGCCCGTGAACCCGCCGATCAACCCATTCACCTCGAGCGTCGGACGTGCCCCCACGCGCTCCACCGTCGTATACCCGTCCTCGCCCCACGTCGCCGGCGACCCCGTCATCTCAAGCCACTCCGCATCGCTCTGCGGCACCCGCTTCAACAGCTCGCGCTCTTCCTCGCTCAACGGACGCACCGTATCGTAGAACCCCGGCAGCGTCACGCGCCCCTGCGCGTCGTGCATCCCCGCAATCAACTCGCACAGCGCCTGCACCGGATTGTGGATCGTCCCCCCGAACAGGCCCGAGTGCAGATCCTTCTCCGGCCCATGCACCTCGACCTCGAAATACGCCAGCCCGCGCAACGAATACGTAATCGCCGGCACATCCGGCGCGTGAACAGCCGCGTCGCAATTCAGCACCGCGTCGCAACGCAACCGTTCCCGGTTCGCCTCGACAAACGCCTCCAAATTCGGCGACCCGATCTCCTCTTCACCTTCCACCATGTACTTCAAATTCACCGGCACGCCGCCATTCCGCATCAAGGCTTCCACGGCCTTAATCTGCGCGTGGATCTGCCCCTTCATATCCGAAGCCCCGCGCCCGAACAAATAATCGTCGCGCAGCATCGGCTCGAACGGACCCGACACCCATTCGTTCAGCGGATCCACCGGCTGCACATCGTAGTGTCCGTAAACCAAAACCGTCGGCGCACCCTCGACCCGCGGCCCCTCGGCGAAGATAACCGGATGCCCAGGCGTGGCCACCACCTCCACCACCGGCATCCCCACGCGCGTCAACTCCTCGGCCAGCCACTGCGCCGCCCGCGCCACGTCGCCCTTGTGCTCCGGCAACGTCGAGATGCTCGGAATCGCCACAAATTCCTTGAACTGCTCCAACTGTTGCGCGCGTTGCGCCCGCGCGTATTCAATGGCCGACTGCACGTGAGACATGAGTTCCTCCGGTTGGTCTTCAACCCCGCTAAAGTGAGGCCCCTACTATAAGCCCCCCAACAAACCCCAGGCAAACCGCCCCGTCCATCCAGTCCATCTCGTCCATCGGCTGCTCTTTCCCCCTCTCCCCCATCGGGGGAGAGGGCAG
>JAVEWL010000583.1:0-3914 GCA_034004565.1 FCB group bacterium
CCAAGAGCCAACGCAATCCATCCGCCTAAGGACATCTTTATCTCCCCTAAGAGTGTTCATCTTTCTATCTTTATGTTCTAAGCTACTACATTACAAAGCAGAACACCAACAAGGTCAGGCAAAACCTCTAAAGCAGCGCTCGGAGAAACTGGCACTCCGATTGCGTCCTGCAAATCTATACATCCATTTCAAATATAATGGCGCACACTTGAACATCCACGACCTTTTAATGTGGCTCTCCTCTTCTGCCACGGGCTCGTACCGAACCGGTGTACTGCTGCTCATTCTCATTCATACTAGAGATTACAGTTGTGGGACCACATGCGCACGGGGCCTTCGTAGAGGGCCTCGAGGTCGTGGGCGTGCATTTCGCCGACGGGGTTTACGACGAGGCGGCGGTTGATGCAGGCCACGCGGGTGACGTAGGCGGAAACGAAGCCGAGGTCGTGCGAGACGAGCACGATCGGGATGCGTTTGTGGAGGGTTTGCAGGAGTTCGTAGAAGCTTTTTTCGATGCGGCTGTCGACGCTGGAGGTGGGCTCGTCGAGGACGAGCATGTCGGGCTCGCAACTGAGGGCGCGGGCGACGAGGGTGCGTTGGCGTTCGCCGCCGGAGAGGGCGCCGATCTCGCGGTGGGCGAGGCGGGCGAGGTCGAGTTCGTCCATGGCGCGGCGGGCGGCTTCGCGGTCGGCTTCGGAATAGCGCCGTCCGATGCGGTTGTAGCCGAGGCGGCCGGTGAGGACGATCTCCTCGACGGTGACGGGGAAGTTGCCGTCGAATTCGGTGCGCTGGGGCACGTAGCCGATGCGGGTGCGGGCCTCGCGAGGGGTTTTGCCGAAGAGCGTGAGCGTGCCGGAATCGGGACGCAACATGCCAAGCATGAGCTTCAGGATCGTGGTCTTGCCGCCGCCGTTGGGGCCGACAATGGCGAGGAAATCGTCCGGGAAGATGTCGAAGGTGGCATCCACGACGGCGGGATTGCTTCCGTAGTGGTAGGTGACGTTTCGGAATTCGACGATGGGTTTGAGGCCGCTCATTGGACGGCCTCCCGGATGGCGCGGGCGACGGCGCGCAGGTTGGCGCTGTAATCCTCGGCGATCGGGTCGAGCGGCTCCACGCGCGCGCCGATTTCCTGCGCGACGAGTTGGGCGCTTTTGCCGCCGGTGCGGGGATCGAGGAATACGACGCGCACGCCTTGCTCCTTGCCTTCGGTCACGAGCCGCGTGAGCGACTGGGTGCCGAGTTCCTTGCCTTCCTGTTCGATGCCGTGTTGCCGCAGCCCGTAGGCGTCGGCAAAGTAGCCCCACGCCGGATGATACACCCAAAAGGTCTTGCCTTGCACCGGGGCGAGTTCGCGGCGGAGGTCCTGGTCGAGGGCGTCAAGACCGGCGGTGACGCGTTGGAGGTTGGCGCGGTATTCGCCGGCGTGGGACGGATCCATTTCGATGAGGGTCTGAGCAACGAGTTCGGCCATGTGCCGCATGTTCGACGGCACGAGCCAGATGTGGGGATCCTGGTCGCCATGCTCGTGGCCTTCTTCGGCGTGCATCTCGCGGGGCGGTATGCCGGACTGGGCTTCGACGACGCGCATCTTCGGGTTTATTTCGCGGACGCGGTTCCAGACGGCGTTTTCGAAGGGGACGCCCATGCGGACGTAGAGGGCGGCGCGGGCGAGGTCTTCGAGTTGGGAAGGCTTGGGTTCGTAGGACTCGTGGGAGGCGCCCTGGCCGAGTAGCGTGCGGACTTCGTAGTGATCGCCGGCGATGGCGCGGACGATGCCGGCCTGCGGCGGTATGCTGACGTAGATGACGTTTGCGGGGGCTTGCGCCGAGTCGCGCGGGGAGCACGCGGCGGCAAGGAGTGATGCGAGGACGATCAGACTGAACTTGGGCATCCGGTATTCCGTTATGTGCTGTTTGTTTTGGGCATGCAATGTGTATGGGGCATGAAAACATAACCGGGGCGCGGATGCAAGCGTGGGGGACAATGGGCCCTATGGGTCTGATGGGAGCTATGGGAGTCATGGGATTTATGGGAGGTATGAAGTGGCGGTGCTGGGGAGTTCGCCGGCGGCGGCGGTGGCTTGGTTGATGACTATGGAGGAGTCGAGTTGGGCGGGGGTGAGGGGGGATTTGAGGTGGGCCAGGTGGGGGTAGCCGGGGGCGGAGAGGCGTTGGCGGAGACGGTTGGCTACGGCGGGGGCGTCGGCGGTTCGGCAGAGGGCCAGGACGGTGCCGGCGATTCCGGCGCCGGTGAGGCAGGCTCCGAGGGCGCCGGCGTCGAGGGCGGTGTCGACGAGGGTGTCGAGGACGGGGCTGCTGGCGCCGTAGACGCCGGGGCAGTCGGCAAGGGGGCGGCTTTCGGCGGCGTAGGCGCGGAGGGCGGTGTCGTCGACGGGGAAGCGGTAGGGGGCGCCACCGGGGGTGAGGCGGCGGTCCCCGTCGTGGCCGATGGACATGAGGCGGCCTGCGCGCTCAAAATCGCCTCCTTCGAGCAAGTGCGCGAAGATTCGGGCGCGTTCGGATTCGGCCAAGCCAAAGAGCAAGGGACCGCGCAGATGGAAGTGCGTGGGGCGCTGTTCGGGCGGAAGGCTGCCGAAGTATTGCTCGTAGACCGCACCGAGGTTTTGGAGGTCGTAGTTGTCGCGCAGACTGTCGATATCGATTTCTTCGGGGATGCCCTCGATCAGGCGGTAGATGTTCCTGGGGTCGCGCCATTCGGGCAGGGTTTCGGGGGAGAACTTCGAAAGGCGGTCCAGGGATTGCGCGACGGACGGCGGCAGTTCGCTTCGGAGCACTTCGAGGGCCAGCGAATAGGCGAAGCGGTTGCGGGTGTAGTCGAGCATTTCCGCGCCGCTGAGGCTGCGCTTGGTGTGGCTGTTGGCGACGAGGATGCGGACATCGTCGGGAAGGGATATGCGTTGCATGCCGCTGACATCGAGTTGCGTAGCGAGGAGGGCGACGTTGACGACTTGTCCGGGGCCGCCGAGGACCATGGCGGCTTGGTCGCTTACGCCGCAGCGGGAACCCGCGTACCACTCGGCGTCGCGCGCGGCGAGGATGAGAGCGGCGGGGTCGAGGGCGAGGCCGTTGCAAGCGAGGACGGCCGAGACGCCCGCCACACACAGGGCCGCAGAGGAACTGAGCGCGGCGCCTTCAGGGATGTCGCCGCCAACGGCCATGGAGAGGCCGCGGAGTTGGGCTTCCGGGAAGGCATGGCGCACGCGGAGGGCGCAACCTTCCATGTAGCGTCCCCAGTGGCCGCGGGGTGGATGCGGCGCGGCCTGGAGCGCTGGATCGTTGATGAAACCGAGCCAGTCGCGGCGGGGGTTGGGCACATCGGCGGCGTGGGCGTCGAACGCGACTTCGTCGCGCATGGGATTGATGTTGACGCAGATGCTCGTGGGGCCGCCGGACGGAGACACGGCGAGCACGACCTCGCGCTGGTGGGTCATGAGGTTGAGGTAGCCGCCGTGGGTGTCCACGTGCATGCCGCGCAGGTTGATGCGCCCGGGCGAGCGGAAGAGGCGCAGCGGGCAATCGCCGAAGCGCAGCAGGAAGGTCTTCACGACGGCGCGCAGGAGATCCACGCGCGCGTACAGGATGTCGGGGTCGTTGCCGTAGATCGCGTGAAGAGCCTGATCCGGGTTGTCGAGACGGGCGAGCCATTGCGTGGCCGTGGGCGATTCGATTGTCGGGATGCGGTTATTCGTCATATACGGTCTTGATGTTGTAGCGCCGGCTGAGCTCGCGCAGTTGCGCGATTCGTTCGGGCGTCTCCCCCACTCGCACAATCTCGCCGATGTGGTAGTAGACCTTTCGGAAGGCCCAGCCGCGGGCGATCTCTTCGTCGCCGCCACTGGCCTTTGTGAGGTCGGTCTTGAAGACGTGTTCCGTCCGCGTGGTGGCGGCCGT